>CALELH010000345.1 GCA_937902595.1 uncultured Myxococcales bacterium | reverse complement strand
GTCGCGCACGGGCGCTCAAAGTCACCGCATTCTAACCCGTCGTCCCCTCCGTTCTCCGGGGTTGTGACGTAGATGGCCTCCGGGTCGGGTACTAACTCGCACCCATTATTAGCGAGACCGTCAGCGTCGAAAGTACCCGGTAGACAGTCGAAGGCGCATTGCGCGACAGCACCACGTAGCTCGCACCGAGGGATCACCCCAAACTCTGATGGGTCAGGTGCCCACAGGACCGCGCAGTCACTCCCGCAAGCGCCGCAGTGGCGGGTCGTGAGGTAGCGCCCCTGGTCATCAGTGAAGCCTTCGTCTGTGGAACCATCGCAGTCATCATCTTGATAATCACAGGTCTCTGCGCCTGCTTCGGCTGGGGTTGCGTCACATCGAGTCGGGCCGTTCGGATCATCTCCGCAAACGAAGACGCCGCTTCTGCGGCAGAGGCCTTCACCGGCTGCGCAGATGGTGCCTACGAGGGGGTGAGCCTCATCGCTCACGCCATCACAATCGTCGTCGAAGCTGTTGCAGATCTCAGCGGCTGGTTCGCCTGGTTGCTGACTACAGACGGTCATCGAACCATCGGCCGCGCAGACGCGGACCCCGGTTCGCTCGCATGCACCAACGCCGACCCCGCAGAGGTCGCCGATGTCTATAAAGTCCTCATCGGCGCGTCCATCGCAGTCGTCGTCGACGCCGTTACAGACGTCGGGTGTGGGCGCACCGGGGTCGACATTACAGGCTGTGCCTCGCCCATCAGCCGCGCAGGTCGTCACGCCTCCCCGAGCGCAGGCACCAATACCGACTTCGCAGGGGGCGCCGACGTTCGCAAAAGCCTCATCCACTTCGCCGTCGCAGTCATCATCTAGTCGATTGCAGGTCTCCGCGACGGGGGCCTCAGCGACGGCAGTGCACCGGACGGATGCTCCATCATCACTACAGACCTGTACGCCCGAACGTTCGCAGGCACCGACACCGACCCTGCAGGGGGAATTCACGGCAGGGAAGGTCTCATCGCTGCTGCCATCACAGTCATCATCCACACCATTACAGGTCTCAGGGATTGGGAGTCCGGCGTTCGCAGAGCACTCGACACCGTCACCATTCTCGGAGCACTGCTGTACGCCGAGGCGCCGGCAGGCACCGACTCCTGCCGTGCACGGTTCGTCGAGCTCCGGAAACTCCTCGTCCGCGGACGCGTCACAGTCGTCATCGACCCCATTGCACAGCTCGTCGACAGGTTCGCCTTCCTGAGCGTTACATATGACCGAGTCAGCCTCCGCGCTACAGACGGTGACTCCCAAGGCCCGACACGAACCGATCCCAATTGAGCAGGCTTGGTTCACGTCGTTGAAGTCCTCGTCTGTCTGGCCATCACAATCATCGTCAGCGCCGTTGCAGAGCTCGGGGCTGGGCTCCGCAGGAGCCGCCGAGCAGACCACCTGCTCGCCGTCGTCAGAGCACTCCTGGAAACCGATCCGTCGACACGTCCCGACGCCTGCGCTGCACTGCTCCAGCAGCCCCAAAAAGCCTTCGTCTGCCTGACCATCGCAGTCATCGTCCAGACCGTTACATGCCTCAGGCGAGGGGTCACGAGGTGTGGCGTCACAGACGGCCGACATACCATCCGGTGCGCATCGAGTCGCGCCGGCGCCACGGCAGGCGCCTTCACCGGCAAAGCAGAGATCATTCAGGGTAGGGAAGGTCTCATCGACCTGACCATCACAGTCGTTGTCAAGCCCATCGCACAGCTCCACGGAGGGCTCTCCTGGTGCGACGGAGCACTGGAACATCGCGCCGTCATCGGAGCACTCGTTGACGCCGACTCGTTGGCAGATCCCTAATCCCACAACGCAGATGTCGCCGCGTCCTTCGAAGCCTTCATCGGTCTCCCCGTCGCAGTCATCATCAAGAAAGTTACAGAGCTCAGCCATGGGCGCCGATGCCGTGCATATCGGGTCTGGGCTTTCGGCAGTACAGACGAGACGGCCGCTGCACGAGATGGTCGCACCTTCGACATCGGCCTCACGCTCGCAGACCTCGCCGAGCCCCAGGATGTCGTCCGTAAAACCGTTACAGTCGTCATCGACGCGATTACAGGTCTCCGGTGCAGGCTCTGTGGCGGTGCAGCCCTGCCAGCCTGCGGCCGCATCGCAGGTCTCGCGGCCGATGCATGAGCCGTGCTCGTTGGTCAGTTCGCAGATCCGGACAGAGCCCTCTTGGCTTCGATTACAGGAGCAAGAGCGCGTAATGGGCAGGCAGGTTGATTGGCCATCTACATCCTCGCACGTAAATTCATCGGGACAGTCCTCTTGCTCTTCACAGTCCATCCCGCAAATGGACTCGCCGTCGAGTCGAAAGCAGTGCCCGTTGGGGCAGTCGACATCCCGCTCGCAGACTCCACAGAGTCGATTGATTGGGGGGAGGCAGGCTGAGATGACGTCGGGTGGCGTGTTGTCGATGATGCGACAGTCCCATCCATCTGGACACGATTCGCGGCGTAGACATGTCTCGGTACAGACGCTGTAGTCTTCGAAGGGGACGCACCAGCCGCTCAGGCAGTCTCCATTTGATTGGCAGGGCTCTTGAAACCCAGCTAATTCACTTCCACCGTCGACAGGGACCATGTTTTGGGCCACATCGTTGACTCCAGGCAGTGGACCAAAATCTGCGACCGACACATCCGCGACGGCGGGCAACTGCTGGCCATCACACGCGGACACCCCAGCAATCAAAGCGAAGAGTAGACTTAATCGGAGCAAGCTGCGCCGAGACATATGGGACCCCCTAAACGAGCACACCTGGACTGTGCATAAGCCGACCCTTTTCGACCATACTGATGCTTCGTGTCCAGAGTGTTGAACTGTACCGTAGTCAACATGGACGCACTGACTCAATGCATAACTCACATTTCTCTCACTGTTGGAGGGGGGGCGAACCGGCTGGTCACGGGGTTGTTGTAGTCGACTTCCGTACTGGATAAGCTGCCCGCACACGTTTTGGGGTGGTTCGCAATCACACCCCAATAAGCTGGAGGCTGCTTGTCAGAATCAAGGCCAAATAGGTCCATTTTTATCTCTGTTTTATTCGGAGCGCTGCTCGCGCTCTCGGCCTGGCAGCAGCACCAGATCCAGACCCTTGAGTCAGACCTCGCGGAGTCCGTCTCGAAACAGTCTGAAGAGTTGGAAAAAATCCGTGTGGTGTTAGCCCCCTTTGAGACCATGAAGAACCCGGACTTATTACCGATTCAATCGGGAAAAACTCGGTCCGAGGTACAGGGGCCAAGGGGGCCGATGCCCGTCTCTATCTTAACCAAAGCTGACCCACTCCCGGGCGAGCCACCGCCAGGTACAGACATCACGAGTACGATCAAACGAAGCCCGGTGGATCCGTGCAAGGCGGCATGTCAGCGGCTGTCTAATTGTGCCTTAGAGCCGGATCTATGCCCAGAGATGGACACTCGAAAACATGACCGGGTTTTCGAGTTGTGCATGGATTCATGCAGCTCGAATTCAAAGATTCAGAGGCAGCTTGCAGGGGTCACAGAATGTGCTCAGGGAATCGACAAAGCGCGAAAGTCTGTCTCCCAATTCTCAAGCTTGTGCGGTGAGCGTCGATAAAATGACGACAGGTTGAGTTGTTACAGTCCTCATTCTTAGGCTAATGGTGTAGTCTAAGGCCTAACATTCGCGCGGGGGGGATCTCGTGAAGAGACACATCGAATTCACATTGCTTGTTTTGTGCTGCGCAGCCCTGGCCGCTTGCGATGACGGTGGTGATTCCAGCGGCGCCGGTGGCGCCGGTGGAGACATGGCTGATATTGGAGTCGATCAAGGCGCCGGTGGCTCAGGCGGGGCTGGAGCTATGGGCGGCGCCGGAGGTGAAGGTGGAACGCCTGACGCAGGTGGCGCCGGTGGTGAAGGCGGCGCTGGTGGAGGGACGTCACCGGATGCAGAGCCCGCGGACATGGGGCTTGCAGCTGACGCAAATGACATCGATGGCTCCATCGAGGATCAAGGCCCTCCAGACTCAGGCCCCGTTTCGGACGCCGGCGCTCCGGACGCAGCGGCGCCAGTCGACACAGACGGCGACGGGTTTACCGATGACATCGACAACTGCCCTGAGGAACCCAACGAAGATCAGCGTGACTCCGATGGAGATGGGGAAGGCGACGCGTGCGACTCTGTCGATATCGCGGACGACCTAGATGGAGATGATGTACCGAATGACGTCGACAATTGTCCTGAGGTCGCGAATGAAGACCAGACGGACAGTGACTTGGACGGGATCGGGGATGCTTGTGATCCACCGCCGCCGGCTGACGTGGACGGCGATGGGGTGCCGGATGCTGACGATAATTGCCCGAACGTGCCCAATGGTGACCAGAACGACTTCGACGAAGATGGCGTCGGCAATCTCTGTGACGCCGATCCGAACGGTAATGACAGTGATGGAGACGGCTGGCCAAACCAGGGCGATAATTGTCCAGACGACTCGAACCCGGGCCAAGTTGACACCGATGGGGATGGCGTAGGCGATCCCTGTGACAATTGTGACTTCGTGATCAACCCCGACCAAGCCGACAATGACGAGAATGGAATCGGTGACGCCTGCGAGAACGTGCTGCCTCAGGATCGGGACGCCGATGGTGTCCTAGACCGAGATGACAATTGCCCAGATCACGCGAACGCTGACCAGGGAGACATCGACCGGAACGGCCAGGGGGACGTCTGCCAAGCGGCAGCTGCCAACGGAGATCGCGACGGTGACGGTCTACTCGATGAGAACGATCCCTGCCCTGACCTGCTTTCGAGAGACATCTCTGATCGCGACGGAGATGGCGTCGGAGATGGATGTGACAATTGCGTCTTCTTCATCAATCCGGAACAACAAGATGACGACAATGATGGCATCGGAAACCCATGCGATCCTGACTTCCGCGTAGAGGGCGACATCGATGGTGATGAGATCCTCGACGAGTTTGATAACTGCGTAAACATTCCGAACCCGGACCAGGTTGATGCTGACGACAATGGCGTCGGTGATATTTGTCAGGACTTCTTCTTGGACAGCGATGGAGATGGTGTCCCTGACTATGAGGACGCCTGCCAGGTACCCAATCCTCCCTTGGCGAATACTGACAACCCGATCGTGATCTGCCGGGCCCTTGGCGAGCGTGACCGCGATGGCGATGGAGTGAGAGATGCGGACGACGCGTGTC
>CALELH010000344.1 GCA_937902595.1 uncultured Myxococcales bacterium | reverse complement strand
GCCCATTCGCTCATGCCGTAGGGCAGGTTATCCACTTGATGCCACCCCTTATAGAAGGGGGTTCGCCATCTACCATCCTCCGCGTTATACCACTTGGATAGGTCCATGAGTGTATCGTTCCGGAAGTTCATAAGGGCGATGTGGCGGTCCCCAAAACCACCCCAGTAGCCGTGGCGATCGATGGTCTCCAAGGCACTGTCGGCGTAGATATTTGACACCTCGCCGCCCTTACCGCCGGCCTTCCAACCGGTGCTCAAGACCACGCCCTTAAAGCCAGCGCTTCGAATCTCGTCCCGCCGACGGGTCCAATACTCGGTCTGCACCTCGACTAAGAAGCGGTTGAAGTCACCAAGCCGAGCGCGCTGGGCAATATTCGGTGGCCCATTCGCGTTCATCTCCCAGGCACCAAAGAGCGCCATCTCTTCCGCGTCAACGCTGTCACCGCCACGGAGCCCATCGGCGCCCCAGGCCTCTGCAAGCGCCTCATCAGTGGGATATTTTGCTTTGACCCATGCGGCCCATCGCTGACGAAAGAGCGCCGAGTGCAGGGGGAAGTCATCGGGATTGTTTAGAGCGGTCAGGGGCGCATGGAAGAAGACGCAGTCTTCGTTCTGGACTTCGAGGATCGCCAAAGCCGGCTCGTCGGCGTACTTAAGCCCCGTGTGCGGGTTCACGTGGTTTAACAACTTCTCCAGGTAGCGCCAGCGGATGTCTTGGAGTTCCCGGGAGATATTGATCAATCCATAGGGGGTCTTTCCATCACCAGAGTCTTCGAGCTCGGCGTATAGATCGGCCGGATACCCATCAGCCTCGGTGATGGGTCGACGCCAAAAAACGGACCACTGCATGTAAATACCGTGGCCCTTCAGGATGGAGACGTAACGGTCCAATCGTTCGATCCGTTCAGGGTCGAAATCGGGCTCGCCACCGCCTTCGGGCGTCACGAGGTTACCGATGGCGCCGCGGATAGTGTGGAGTCGGATGAGGTTCACGCCCATGCGGCGAAAGAATTTGGCCTGGCGCTCCATACTGTCGACGCCCTCTGGAATCGCCACGCCGACCCCCCAGAATTTCACCGGTGTACCGTCTTCGAATTGGTATTGGTCGCCCACCTGGGTGACCGCACCCCGCTGTCCGGCGGGGGCCTCGATCAAGGCAGAGATATCGATCTCGCTCTCGCCGTCTTTCACCTCACCGTGATGAAAGGCAAACCACGCATCGGCGGCGGGTTCGGCGGGTGGCTCAGCGCTGGGCTGAATGGTGCCCGCGGGCCCCCAGGGGAAGTTGACGATGGCCACGGCGTCGATGCCCAGGTGTGCTTGCATATTGCCGTTGGCCTGGGTCGCCGGTGCGCACCGGATGGTCAAGGTATGACGGCCCGGCGCCAGGTCGAATTCCCCCAAGTAGAGCCAATCGATGAAGCGGATGTCGATCCAGCCGCCATTCTCGGCAGCACGATTCACGTGCAGATTGACGCTCTCGTTCCCTTGGCCAATGGGCAGGGGCTGCTCTTCGCCCGCGTCAACCTGGAAGGTGTTACCGGGCGAGTGGGTGTTGGCGCGAATCCAGATTGCGTGGGGGCCTGGTTCGGCGGTGTCGAAGGCATAGGTCGCCTCGACCGCCTCCGCCTCTGCGTCGTTCGCGAAGTGGGTCAGCCACCCACCGGCTTCTGACCCCACAGTGCCCGGAGACAATAGATCCAGCGCGAGACCACTGCTGCTGTACCAACCGTGGTTGTTAAAGTTGTCTACGAAGGTGTCTTCGCCTTCGATCCAGATCGCCTCGCGGGCCTGCGCTGATTGAGCACAGAGAAAACAGAAAAATACAGCGACGAGCGTACGCATGAAAATCATCCTTTTGACCGGGCGTCAAAGCCCGATTCTACAATCTCGTTCCTTCGCCGCCGAAGCACCGGCAGCAACACCATTAAGAGAAATAACCAGTTTGTATTGGCTCCATCTGTACTGGCGCAGCCTCCGCTGCCCCCACCGCTGCTCCCGCTGGACGCAGCGTCGACGTCGACCGCGATCCCTGAGTCCACGATGGCCGCATCAGGAATCACCGCCATGTCCACCACGATGGCGGCGTCAGGGACCCCGGCGTCAACCGCCTGCCCGTAGGTCGGGTCTTCTTCGCACTGGGCGTTGCCCACGTTGCCGATGACGCAGCGCTGCGCGGGTGGGCAGCGCGCGCCCTGGCAGGGGTCATCCTCGCAGCGGCCGCCGATGCACAGCTGTCCCGTCGTGCACTCGCCGCAGGCCTCCACGCACCGACCCTGGAAGCAGCTCTGCCCCTCATCGCAGCTCGCCTCATGACAGAGGTCGGCTTCGCACACCCCGTCTACGCACTGCTCTCCCGTCGGGCAGCGGGTCAACGCGCAGCTCAGCACGCACTCACCGTCCCGACACAGGCGAAACTCACCGGCCTCGGTCGGCGAGCACGACACCGTCGCGCAGGGATCGCTCACGCAGCGCTCCCCCCGGCAGATGAAGCCGTCTGGACACGGGACGCTCCGACAGCTGTCTGGTACACACGCTCCGTCCGTACAGCCCTCGTCCTCTTCGCAGCGCACCCCTTCACAAACCGGGGTGCAGCGACCGCGTCGACAGCCCTCACCTTCATTACAGATGATCCCGTCACACAACCCGACGCACAGCCCGTTGGAGCACAGCTCCGTACCACCGCAGTCCTCGTCGGTCTCGCAGAGCGCTCGGCACGCACCAAAGGCACACAGCCCACCCTCCGTACACAGGCCATCCTCATCCGTCAGCCCATCGCAGTCCTGGTCGAGACCATCGCAGACCTCGGCCGGCGCCGCATCACAGCCACCGCACGCGCTGCGCACGCCCTCGTCGATGCGGCCGTCGCAGTCTTCGTCCGTCCCGTCGCAGGTCTCGACGAGCTCGATGAGGGCAGGCAAGCAGCGGATACGACCGCTGTCACAGGCCGTCGTGCCCGTCTCGCAGGCGCCGCCGAAGCCGGTGGCGCAGGGCATGTCGGCGCCGGGCGCCAGCTCGTCGGCCTGGCCGTCACAGTCATTGTCCAGGCCGTCGCACACCTCATTGCCAGGCTCATTCACCGGCTGGCATTCGTTGACCCCCCGTACGCATTGGGTCAGGCCCGCGCCGCACACGCCGTCGCGCTCGGTGAAGCAAGCTTGGCCATTGGTATCTACCTCGTCGTAGTTCCCATCGCAGTCGTCGTCGAGCAGGTTGCACTTCTCGCCCTCAGGCTCTCGAGTCTGTACGCAGGTGAGGCTGCCATCGGCACAGAGGGTGCTGCCTTCGTTGCAGACCCCCGAGTTTCCGGTCTCACAATTCTGTCCGCTCTGAGGACTCCCTTCGTCGAGGATGCCGTCGCAATCATCGTCGAGCCCATTGCAGAGCTCGGCTTGGCGAATGGGTGTCTGGTCGCAGATGACCCGGCCTTCGATACAGCGCTGTCGCCAGGCTGCGCACACCCCGGGTAATTGGAATTCGGGGGCACAGAGGCCACCGCCACCTGGATCATCTTCGTCGATGAGTCCGTTGCAATTATTGTCACGCAGGTCGCAGACCTCGCCTTGGGGTTCATTTCTTGGCACGCAGACGATCTCGGCGTTCACGCATTGACGTTGTCCATCTCGACAATCACCCAAGAGACCCGTGTCGCATTCGCCCAGAGGCGGCAACTCATCCACCTGGGTGTCACAGTCATTGTCCAGCCCGTCGCAGGCCTCATCACCGGGCTCCGCGTTCGGTATACAGAGGGGCACACCATCGGTGCATTGCATGGTTCCGGACGCGCACACGCCGGGCAGACCCGTCCCACAGGCGTCGGCGGGCACGCCATCTTCGTCGATGGCGTCATCGCAGTCGTCGTCGCGGCCATTACAGGGATCGATGCCGTCCTGGCGGCAGTCACAGAAGTCGCCCTCGCCATCGGCGTCCCGATCCGCTTGGTCGGCGTTGGCGTCGTCGGGGCAATTGTCGCAGAGGTCACCGACGCGGTCGGCGTCACGGTCTTCTTGAAAGGGGTTCGCTAAATCGGGGCAATTATCACAGGCATCACCGGTGCCGTCGCCGTCGTGGTCACTCTGCATAGGATTTGCGTTCAATGGACAACTGTCACAGAGGTCATCGATCCCGTCTTCATCGCTGTCCTGCCCGGAGAAGTCAGGGCCTGTCCATGGACAGGGATCGCAGACATCGCCGACCCCGTCGCAGTCTGAGTCTTCCTGCAACGGATTGGGGTCGTCCGGACAATTATCCTCGCCACAAATGCCGTCAGCGTCCGGGTCTCCACCGATACAGGCACCGGAGCGGCTCCGCATGATAGCCAAGAGGTTTACGATGGTGATGTGCACATTTCCACTGTTCCAGCTCCCACCGATATCGACACCGTTCCTGTCTTCAGTCCCGGGCCCCACCTGGCTGGTCACCAGGGCATGGGCGATGTCATACCACCAGCCCTGCTCCAGCCATCCATGGGGATTGTCCGGAGCGATGACCTCATCGGCGTAGCCGTCCAAGGCCGGGTCGCGCAGGCCACCGATATCCCGCGAGCTCAACATCCCCGGTGGGGCTTCCCGGGGCGTAATCTCCAACCCCTTCACCGCGCTCCAATACGCCAAACCATGACCGACATTATTGAAGAGCCTGCCATTGGGCGCCCAATGATCACGGATCCAAGCCAGGGTCCGCTGGCGGTCTCGATCATGAATGGGCGTACCGCTGATGCCCCACACCCAATTGGCCGCCAGGGTGATGTATGGGTTCGCCGGCACAGCGGTGGCGTAGCGACAATAGGCCTGAAAGCAGCCACAGCCAGCGTCGGCGCCGGGCTCCGGGCAATAGTCTCGGTCGACGCAATCCGCGTGGACAGCGCAGCTCCTGGTTTTATAGCGGTGCGACCCATCGGCGTTCTGACTGAGTCGCGCGAAGAGGTGTACCCTCTCCAAGGCCGGCGCTACCGTTGGCTCCAGCCAGGCCACGGACGAGATGCCCGCCAAACCGAAGGGGCTTGAGGACATGTCGGTCCCCGGTGAACCATATCTCATGCCCCCGTGGTCACGGTGCATCCCGTTGATCAAGCGTCGAGCCGCTGTGTTGATGGCCACATCCACCGGCAATTCTGCACCGTGGATGACGTTATCGCCAAAGCTGGTGCGTTGGTACAGACTCAAGGCCATCAAGCAAGGACCTGCTCGATAGTCGAGGAGACCGCCGACCTCTGCATTAAAAGCTGGGTAATCGTTGATACACTTTCGCAAGGCGCCCAGCACCAGCGCCTGATCGGCTGGACTCAGGTCGCGATACCCCACCATACCGCCGCGCAGCTCCGGTTGCCGCGGCCGCTCCATGAAGGCTAAGGCCGCCAGACCATCAATCCGATCCGCGCCTCCACTGGCCAAGAAAACCAGGTTTCGAGCCTGGTGGCGCCGCAGGAAGTCGAGGCCCCGGTCAATGGCCTGCTCGACCTCACTGGCAAAGCCCGGCAGCGGCGCCTCCTGGTCATTACGGCAGAGATTCTGCGCCTGGGCCGTAGGTAGGGCACCTAGAGAGAGGAGGAGCAGAACCGTGGACGTGATCACTGACCTGATGGATGAAGAGATCGTCATACGTACCCCTCTCATTTGCAATCGAATCGGCCAGCGCCGAAGTAGAATTTTGGCTCGCCCTGGTCGCGGGTGTCATTCCACACCACCACATAACGTTGACCATCCCAGACGATGTCCGCAGACACGACGTCTGAGACTGCTGAGGTGATTCGAGTGGGCGCCTGTAATGGGTTTAATCGCTCATCAAAGGTGCGTATATACACCCCGTTGGTCGCGTCGTTCAGTGTGCGGCCGACCCAGAGCAGGAGCAGCTTCTCGCCGTTGTACACCAGGCGCTCTGACTGAGGCTCGATCAGCGTCCCTTCGGTGGCAAAGACGGGCTCGATGGTTAAATCTCTCGCCGGCGTGTCTGCATCGCCTGGGCGGACCGTCCGAAGAACGCCGTCCATCGCCCAGACCCAATTCGGGCCGACGGCCACGCTGACATTCTTGTGACTCGTTTGCCGCTCATTTTTCACAGCCCCCTGGGGCCCAAGGGTCATGTCATCTCTGAAAGCCCACACCCCCGTGCCTGTGTCATAGGCGTGGAGGTGCGGGCGGCCGTTGTGTACGTAGATTTGACCCTTACCAACGGCTATTTCAGGCAGGGGCACCGGCAATTCCTCTATGACTTCACCCCCAGGACCGAAAATCAGCGCGTGGCCCACGTCCCGCGTGTATGAATCGTTATTGTCCCACCCATTATCATTGCTGGTTAGGCTGTGGAGCGACACCAGGTTCTCCCCCAAAGGAAAGGGTGCCCAATGAGTCTTGCTGCCCCACTCGTTCCGCTCATTACTCACGAAGATGCGCCCTGGTTCCAGATCTGCGCTGATGGTGCGGTGAATCCCTTCGAGGGCGAGGCCTTCCGCCCCGACCACCCGAGGCCAGGCCTGCCGGATGTCCCTGAAATGGTATTGACCACGAAACCAGGTCAAGCGACTCGTGCCTCCAGCCACTGGACGCCGCGCGTGCTGAAGTAAACCGGGATCTCCCTTTCTTGGTGACCGATAAACGTATTCTCGAGTCGTACTCATCAATTGGCCGAGCGAGAGGCGGGTGAGGATGTCACCGGTTTGAGAGATCCGAGACATCATGTGACGCGAGCGGCCATTACCGTCCTGATCCGAGTCAAGATACTGCAAGACGAGCCCATCGACTTGATAATTAAGCCTGGGCGAGTATCCCTCGAAATTGAGGGGGCGCTCGACGAGCAAGACCGGGTCACCATAATCGACGCAGGGATCTGACTCATCGCTCAAACCGTCCCCGTCGGTGTCGGCGGCCGGTGGCTGGACATCCGCCATGATCCAGCCCAATTCAGTGGGGTTGAGTAAGGGGTCGGGACCCATGATGGCCCGGCCTTCGTCTAAGAATGCGCCGGTCTCGTCCAGGGCATAGGCCATAATCCGTGTGCCCTCGGGGCTCACCTCGCTGGTAAAGAGGGTTCCGCCATTGGGGGCGAGCGCCAATTGCGCGACCGGACGCGCGTGGTGCGGTGTCAATTGGCCGTTGTCCGCGTTGAGCAGCTTCAGCCCGGTGGCCGGCCCCGTGGTGGCGGACACATAGTACACCCCATGTCTTGGGTGTTTGACCACCCAGGGTAACGCCATTTCACCGGCGCCGGGAACATCGATGGGCGCGTCCTGGACAGCGCCGGCCCTGTCGATGGTCCATACCCGGCCCAATTCAGCGCCCATATCCAACACCAATAATCGGTCTGCTGACGGTGCGACGCGCAGCCGGCCGGCCTCGGCCCGAGCGATCTCGACCCGCTGTCCGCCCGCGGGATCAATGGCATAGGCACGCTGCCGATCGGCGTTCAGAAAGACCACCTCATCACCCCACCATTGAGGTTCGATGCCGTTTGGCGTGAGGAAGGTCGGCTCGCCCTCGGCATCAAAGACTTGAATATTGCCCACTTGAGTCCAGACAAAGCGTCCGTCGGGGTGACGCCTGAAGGATGAGCTCCCCGTTGGAAAGTCGGCCAAAGGCATCTGAGCGCCGTTGCGTAGGTCCACCGCCCAGGGCGCCAGAGTGGTGCCTCGGCTCTGGGCGATCATCAGAGCGCCCTCATAATCGCAGGCGTCGGCCCGACCGTTCAAGTCGGCGTCCCGCTGCTCGGGGTTAAAGGCCAGCACACAGAGGTCCAGACTATCCTCGACGCCGTCTCCATCCCGGTCATCGCAGGCCGCGCCGCGGCCGTTCTGGTCGGCGTCCGCTTGCTCAGGGTTCGGTGTGTAGGGGCAATTGTCCTGGGGTGGGTACACGTCGTCCCCGTCGGGATCGAATTGCAGG
>CALELH010000343.1 GCA_937902595.1 uncultured Myxococcales bacterium | reverse complement strand
CTCTAGCGTTCACGTTGGCGCGGTCCATTCCTCGCGCTGAACCCCACATTTATCTGATGAGCTGACGGGCCCTCTCGGCCTTAGCCGTGTGTGAAGTAGCACAAATATAAATCTCCGTTGACGCACGCAGACTCAGTTGGGTAGAGTGTAGGACAATGTCAGTTAATGTGCGCTGGAGGACGAGATGTGGCATTCGTATCGGTGGTTAATCTGTGTGCTCGCCTTAAGCATGTCAGCGTCTGCGAACGCCAAGACCAAAGCACCCGCGGCGGTTGAGGCACCTTCCATTGATGTGGTCCTTAAGCGTCTGGAATTACTTGAGAAGAAGCTGACCCAGGTTGAAGGTGAGCTCGCTCGGCGTCCAAAAGAGGTGAATCAGTATCAGCTCCCGGAGACCCTAGAGTTCTGTGGTGAGAAGATTGACTTAAGCCGCCCTGAAATTCGTGAGCGCGTTCGCACGGAGTTGATGCTTGTATTGGAGGACCGAGCCCAGGTCGGTCTTTGGTATGCGCGGTCACAGCGCGTCTTTCCCGTGATTGAGAGGCACGCTAAGTCCCTGAAAGCGTGCGACGACCTTAAGTATGTAGCGGTCATCGAGAGCGGCCTTAGGGCTGCGGTGACGAGCCGGGCGAGCGCTAAGGGGTGGTGGCAGTTTATGGCGCCGACGGGGAGGCAGTATGGACTCAAGACGTACAAAAACTGGGATGAGCGAGCAGATCTAGATAAGGCGACGCGTGCTGGATTAACGTATCTCAAAACGCTGAAAGAGAGCTTCGGCTCATACCCGCTCGCGTTGGCCGCATACAACACTGGCCCGGGGCGACTTCGCAGGGCCATCGCGCGTCAGGGGGTGCGGGACTTTTGGCGTCTAGATCTATATAGGGAAGCTGAGCGGTACATACCCCGGACTATCGCCATCAAGACCGTCCTCGCGGCTCCAGAAGAATATGGTTTCTACTTCGACCGCTCTCGAGTGGTCACGCCACAGCATGGATACGTCAAGGTCAAGTTGCCGAACTCCCTCGATCTCCCTGTCCTACAGCTTGCCCGCGGCACTGGCGTTGATTATCGAACCCTTCGGCAGCTGAATCCGGAGATAGGGGCTGATTTACTCCCTCGCGGGATCGAGTTTGTGCTGACGGTCCCCGCAGGCAAAGAGCCAAATTTTCGGTCATTCGTGAAGACGAGGCTGGCTGAATATCGAAAGACATCCGCTGACCGTCGGGTCGCCAAGAAGCGACGGAGTCGAGCCAAGCAGCGTCGGGTGAAGAAGAAGACGCGGCGAAGTAAGAAACGAAGGCGTGTAGCCAAGCGTAATTATCGAATCAAGAGAGGCGATAGTCTCTGGTCAATCGCGAGTCGACACGACGTCTCTGTCGGGGAGTTACGGAAATGGAATCGGCTTAAGCGTCGGTCCGTGTTGAAGGCTGGCGATTTATTGATCGTTCGTAAAGGCGGTTAGAGCCCGTTACTATCGTGGGCGCGCTCCATATGAAGACGGAGCGGGTGCGAGGGAGGTTGAGTACGTGACCGATAGAAAGAGTATACGCGTCGTCGCAGCTGAGATTGAGCGAGACGGGAAGTTTCTTATCACTCAGCGACGTCCGGAGGCGATGTTGCCGCTCTTGTGGGAGTTCCCAAGCGGCCGGGTCGAAGATGGAGAAGATGACGACGTCGCCCTGAGGCGAGAACTCGTCGAGCGGCTGGGTGTACAGGTGGACGTCCAACAGCTTTCGATGTTCCTCAAGCACGAGTACGACGACTACGTGGTCGACTTCTGCGTCTACAGATGTACGCTTAAGACCGAGGAAATTGAGGCGCGCCGAGTTCACGACTGGCGTTGGGTCACCCCGGTCGAGATGGACCAATACGAGTTTCCACCCGCCGACGCACAGACCCTACAGAAGCTTCTTGAGAACCGTTAGCCTTAGCGTTTACGCGAGAAGAGCGGACTAAAGCCGCTCCTATTGGCTATTCAATCGGCCGTTGCTGCCGAGTATGTATCCATCTGGAACATAGCCGTCGAGCTCCTCGAGCCGCTTGGAGAGATCTGCGTTTAGCCCTGAGAGCATTCGCGCAGCCCGCCGAGTGATGCGGCCTCCTGCATGAGGATCCTTAAGGACGGACACTAGGCCCTCCAATAGTTCAGGATAGTGCTCACCATTCCGTTGAATTCGACCGTCCAAGAGGTCCATAACCTTAATACGGATGTCGTCATCGTGGTCCATCAGATATGGGATGGCCGCTGGCGCTACGTCTGCGTGCTCATGGTCCGATAGCGCATCGACGAGCTGGAGACGCTTCTGTATTGTCCGGTGATCCTCAGGCCTATACTCGCTGAGGGTGTCGATGACCAACTTGACCATCCGCTCTTCGGTGATCAGTCGCCCGAGGGTCATAAGTACGGAAGAGACGGTG
>CALELH010000342.1 GCA_937902595.1 uncultured Myxococcales bacterium | reverse complement strand
GGCTGTGGCGAGGCCGGTTTCATCACCTGCACCAATAACGAAGGGGCCCCACCCACCTGTATCGACATCGATGAGTGCGATCAAAACAACGGTGGCTGCGGGGACGCCGCCTTCTTTTCCTGTACCAATGAAGAGGGAGCACCTCCCACCTGCGGAGACATCGACGAGTGCGCTCAAAACAACGGTGGTTGCGGGCTTGGCGAATTCATCACCTGCACGAACAACGAAGGTGCCGCGCCGACCTGCACAGACATCGATGAGTGTGCGGAAAACAACGGCGGTTGCCTCGATGAGCAGACCTGTCGCAACCAGGACGGCGCGGCGCCCATCTGCTCCTTCTGCGGGGACGGGGTGATCGATGACGATCGCTTTGAGCTCTGTGATGATGCCAACGGCATCGCGGGCGACGGCTGCGAACCAAACTGCACCCTAACACCCTCTTGTGTCGATGACGTGCAGAATGGCAACGAAAGCGACATCGATTGCGGTGGTGACTGCGAACCCTGCCTCGAAGGGCAGATGTGCGTGATGGCCCAGGATTGTCGAAGCGGGCTCTGCGATGATGGTCTGTGTGCAGCGTCTGCCTGCGATGACGGACAGCGTAATGGTGAGGAGACCGACATCGACTGCGGTGGCGACTGCAACCCCTGTCAGCCAGGGTTTGCGTGTCGAGGCTCCCGAGATTGCGACAGCGGCGTCTGTTTTCGGGCAGAATGCGCCGCGCCATGGTGCGGTGACGGGGTCAACAATCAGCCTGAGGAAGAGTGCGATGATGGCAACAACGATAATGGCGACAGCTGTCTAGATTCCTGCGTGCGCGGACGTTGCGGCGACGGCATTCTCCGGCGTCTGGACGAGGAGTGCGACGATGGCAACCTCATCGACACTGATGGATGTACCAACGCCTGCGAAAGTGCTCGTTGCGGCGATGGGTATGTTTGGGCCGGGGTCGAAGCGTGCGACGACCCCGAACAGGAAGACGTGTTCTGTCCGTATGGTGAGCCTGAGTGCTCCGTCTGCACCGATGAATGCACGAGCGTACCCGGAGTCGTCTCCTTCTGCGGTGATGGCGTCGTCGACGCTGCACATGAGTCGTGTGAAGATGGAAATGAGGCGCACTGGGACCGCTGTGCACACTGCCAGATCGCAACCACCAGAATCTGTGATCCTTTCCGTAATGTGGGGGATTTACGGGAGCGTACTTGCGACCGGTTAGGCACCGTCACGATGCCCAGTCTTGAGTTGATGACCGTGACGACGCCAGACGAAGTGGCCCTCGGTGATGACGCAGGCATCGACGGACACCAATGCGGTAAGGCGATCGACATCGAGGGCGAGGTCGCCGTGTTCGGCTGCCCGGGCGTCGATGATGACCGCGGAAAAGTCTTCATCTACGGCCAAGGATGGAATGGAGAATGGACGCAAGTTCAAACCCTGCAGGACTCGACCGGTGAAACGGGCGACAACTTCGGCTGGAGCGTGAGTCAGTCCGGTGAACGATTGCTCGTCGGCGCACTGGGTGATGATGAGGGCCAACGAAACGCGGGCTCCGCGCTCATCTTCGAGCGACAGCCCGACGGGCAATGGCGCGAAGCCCAAAAGCTCGTCTCGGCCAATCCGCAGCGGAGTCAACAATGCGGAGTTCAAGTTCTTCTTGTGGGTGAGGAGGCCTTCGTCTCCTGCGGAAACCCCTCATCTTTTTCCGAAAGGAATGAGCTGCCAGACTACGGTGGACCAGTGCTGGTCTTTCGACGAGGAGACGATGGCGTTTGGGTGGAATCTCAGAGCATTCTCCCCCCCGATCCCGAGTCCCCTCTGGGCTTTGGGTTCACGATGTCTGAGTCCAATGGTCGACTGGCGTTCGGTCGGCCCAGAGACAGAGAGGCAGGCGAAGAATCCGGCGCCGTCTTCATCTACGAGAGGGATGAGGACGGAGTGTGGCAGCAACGACATAAGATTCTCGCCGCCGATGGGGGTCTTTTCGGGAAAAGCGTTGCCCTCGCCGGCGATGCGCTTTTCATCGGGGCACCGGACGTCCGCAACGAGCAGGGCAATGAACTTCGCGGAGCGGTGTACGTGCTTGAACGACAAGAGGACGACACTTGGCTGCAAAGACAGAAGCTGGTCAGCGAGCCCAGAGGTCTAAGGGAAGGTCGTAGCAATCAGGGCCTGGTAGAGTATCCGGCCAGCTCCATGTGGTTTGGCAAAGAGCTCGCCGTATCGGGCGACCGCCTGTTCATCACAGATGAGGTCTGGTCAGTCGGGCTTGCGCTTCATGTATTCGCTCGATTCGATGATGGGCTTTGGAGGCAGTCCGATGCCTTTATCGGTGACGATAGCGCCGGGCTACTCATCGCTGCGTCCGGGGACAATGTGCTCTTCGGAAATAAGACACTGGATCGACCGCTCAACGGGACAGGCCAGGTGGGCTTCTACCGCTCCTCTACCCGAGGTGTCTGCTATGAGCACTCCTTTGAGTGTGACGTCAGGGGACAATCGTGTACCTCCACAAAGCAGTGCCTCTGTCTCGAGGGAGCCGCTGGTCCGGAGTGCGACCAACGACCTCTCTGTGGGGACGGTGTGATTCAAGCGGCGGAAGAGTGTGACGACGAGAATGATGTTGATTTGGATCTGTGTCGCACCGGCTGTCGGCGTAACGTCGCACCCCTGCTCTATGATATTGTGCTCGACCGAGGCGAAGTCGCTGTAGGTGAGGAGATCACGTGTAGCGCATCTGGCTGGGATTCCGATGAGGATGAGCTGGCATATCACTATGTATGGATGGCTGAGGACCAGGTTTTGGGTGAGGGTGCCGTCTACCAGGGCGCCGCCGCGCCCGAGTCCGAGATTCGATGCATAGCGACGGTTGCAGACCACATCGAAACGAGCGAGCCCCTCGTTTCCACAGCAGTGGTCATCCATTCGTGCGGCGACGGATTCGTCGAGGACGGCGTTGAGGCCTGTGACGATGGAAACCTGATGAACGGCGATGGCTGCGACACCAACTGCACCCTGACCGCGTGTGGCAACGGCGTCGTGACCGCCGATGAGGTCTGTGACGATGGCAACGACATCAACGGCGATGGATGCGATCAGAATTGCACTGTAACCGCATGTGGAAACGGCGCGGTGAGTGCGCCCGAGCAGTGCGATGATGGAAACGACGTCGACGATGACGGCTGTGACACCAACTGTACCGTGACGGCCTGCGGTAACGGTATCCGAACCCAGGCCGAAGACTGCGATGACGGAAATGACGTCGAGGGGGATGGCTGTGACTCCAATTGTACCGTGACAGCGTGCGGGAACGGGATCACCAGCGATGGCGAGTCGTGCGACGACGGCAACGCGGTTGAGGGCGATGGCTGCGACACCAATTGTACGTTTACGGGCTGCGGGAACGGCATCAGAACCCAGGGAGAGGTCTGCGAAGATGGAAACGTCATCGACGGGGATGGGTGTGACTCCAATTGCACCCGAACGGGCTGCAATAACGGCGTGCAGACCGAGGGCGAAGATTGCGATGACGGTAACCTGATGGACGGTGATGGCTGTGACACCAATTGCACCGAGACAGGCTGTGGAAATGGGGTCACCACCGAGGGTGAAGACTGCGATGACGGCAATCTTTCACAGCGTGATGACTGTCTGCGTGACTGCACCGCAGCGCGTTGTGGCGACGGCCATATCAGACGAGACTCCGAGGAAGAATGTGATGATGGCAATGTGGACACGGAGGTCTGCGCCTACGGCGATTTGGCCTGCATCGTCTGCGCGTCGGACTGCACCCGTCAGCCGGGGGTCACCGCCTATTGTGGCGATAGGCAGCTCGATGAAGAGGGAGGTGAAGAGTGCGATGAGGGCAGCGTCAGCGATGACGGCGCCTGCCTCTCCAATTGCACCGTAGCTCGCTGCGGGGATGGCGCTGTGCACGTGGGGGTGGAAGCCTGCGATGACGGGAACGAAAACCCACTGGACGGCTGCACCGTCGACTGTATCCGATGGAGCGATCAACAATGCCAGGGAGAATGTGACGCGGTCGGCAGCGTCCAGCTCCTGAACGTGGTCGGAGACGATGCCGAATTTGCGTCCGGAGGATTCGGCGTCAACCAAGGATTCGCCATAGACATTCATGAAAACTTCATCGTGGTCGGGATGGGTACGTCGACGGACGGGCGCATTCGTACCTTGATGCGCTCGCCTGATGGGGCGTGGATGCCCAGGCCGATTCTCAGCAGTAACTCCGATGAGTTCGGGTCCGCGCTGGCGCTATCCGAGGAGTATCTCCTGGTGGGGGCACCTGGCAAAGCTGTGGGGCAAAAGCGCAACGCGGGCGGGCTCACTGTCTATCGAGACAACCCTGAAAATGAGAACTGGACCTCCGCGGGCTTCATTTCGTCGCCCGCCCAGAACTCCGTCCGCCTCGGGAGCAGCGTGGCGATTGTAGGAGACACCCTGGTGGCCGGTGCCCCTGGCGGTCGAGGATTCGTCGCATTTCATGAGCCAAATGATGTGGGCGGTTGGTCACGTGGACAAGTGCTCGACGGTAGAGACTTTGGGACGCACGAGTTCGGCGCATCCCTGACCGTGAGCGGCGACACGCTCTTCGTGGGCACAGGGAACGGCAGCTCAAGCCCACCTGAGGTCATGGTATTCGAACGAGATGAGGCTGGTTTGTGGACACGTATCCAGACCTTCGGGCGAGGAGACCGTGACGAAGGTTTTGGCGCCACCCTCGCTGCCCATGGTGACGTCCTGGTCGTCGGTACCCGAGTGATGCCTTGGGAGGCGGGTAGGGCCTATATCTTCGAACGAAACGGCGACCGACAGTGGCAAGAGACGCATCAGATCTTGGCTCCAGAGGGCGTGAATGGGTTCGGGTATTACGTGAGCCTCGATGGTGACCAGATGCTGATTGGTGCGCCTTTCCGCAATCTACCTGACGCCGAGGAGATCGGCGCCGTGTTCCTCTACCAGCGTGAACCCGATGACCGGTGGCTGCTGTCACAGGAAATTCGTGCCGGTAACGGTCAGGCTGGAGATGAATTCAGCGTGGTCGCGCTCGAAGACGGAACCGCAGTGGTCGGTTCACGGCGCTCCCGGCGCGACAATAATTCGGGCGCAGCCTACCGGTACACCATCTCGTCGGGGACCGCATGTACCCCGGATGGCGCCTGCGTCTGCCGCGATGGCTGGCAGGGCGCTGAGTGCAGTGAGGAGACCCCCTGACCCAGAGCACCGCCCTGACGCCGGGTCATCCTGGGCTCAGGGCCGGCTACGCGCCTCAGACCACGCGCTGACCAGAGCCTCGATGTCGAGGAGTGGCTGGGGCAGATGAGGTCCCAGGTCGGTCTTGTTGGCGGCCGTGATCAGCTCGTTGAGGCGGGATGCCTCTCGCTTCACTGACCTCACGAGCGCCAAAGTCGACTTCGCCTTGCAATGTACCCATTCATCAGCGCTCTGAGTCTCTCATTTCCTTAAATGTCCCGATATCTCTTATCCCCACGGGAGCGCTGTGCTGGGTCGCTCTATTTAGCTCCTGAGGTCTGATGAACATCTCAAGTAGAGCTCACCTCTCGTTGGCGGGGAGCCCGAATGAGCACAGTGTGGTCACTAGCGATGGGTGCATCAGCGCCATGTCATCACGACCATTGTGGGCCGTCGTTCGGTAAGGCTAGTATCCGGCTCTCGGGCAAGCACGCAATGGGAGGAATCTTGGATACATTTAGCATGGTTCTTATCGGTGTTGGGGTCGCCTTTATTCTGGCAGAGCTGGTTCTGCCCGGCGGCATCGTGGTGTGGTTAGGGGTGAGCTCTCTCACCCTCGTCGTGCTTCGAATGGGCGGCTGGGTCACCGAGATGTCCGATATGTTCGTGACCTGGTGTGGACTCTCGGTCGGACTCGTAATCTTTAGCGTGGTGTTTTTGCAGAGGTTCTTTCGTGGAGACGTCGAGACGAATCATTTTGACGACGTAGAGGTCGCGCAGGGCGAGGTGGTCGTCGTTGAGAAGACCGTCGTGTCCGAAGACGACTCTGGACGCGTCATCTACCAAGGCACCAGCTGGAAAGCCCGAACTGAGGGCCCTGCCTTAAACGCGGGAGAGCGCGTCGTGATTACGGGCAGAGACAATATTACTTGGATTGTGACCGGTAACACAGAGAACACAGAGAACACAGAGAACACAG
>CALELH010000341.1 GCA_937902595.1 uncultured Myxococcales bacterium | reverse complement strand
TCTGACGCGTTCACAGGACGACAGTAATCATACTTGCACAATAATGCAAATATTAAAGTGTGTGGACCCGCTATCACGCCTAGCACCGAGCATAGCCAGTTCGAACGCTTGTTCATGTTGATGAGGTGCAGGGAGCGGGGGCGGCTATTGAGGACGTCGCAGAGTTATCCCTGTTATTGCCGACTAACATGGGCGACCTCTCCTCGGGTCACGGCGCGTTTGACTCTTCGCGTCGACAACGTGCTGCAGCCGCGTAGGAGATGTCCCGGGGCATTGGCGCATCGGCGCGGCCCACATTTAATGACACTTGAATTGCTGGCTACGTGCTCTTCTGCTCAGCCTACTTCCAGCGTCCATGGGTCGTCGTCAGATGAACTCGTGGCGGGAGCTCGGTATCGGATTGGCCAGATCAAAACTACCGAACATGGCTATCCGCTCGGTGATCTTAGAAAGTTCAGCGCCCGTTCCCGAGCGTCGGAGCGTATTCGAAAACCGTCTAACACCGTGCTCTTAGAGGACAGGAAGCTCATGAACTTCCTGTCCGACAACTTTGATAGGCGAGATTAGGTTCAGATTAGGTGCCCGACGAATTGTTCGCGCGAGACCTGGGCGGACTGGCCCGCATAGAGGTGACACACAGACATTGAAAAGCTGCGGGCATCTACACGTTTACCGCTGCGGCCGCCGTGGATGAGTTAAAGACTCTGTACGAACGTCTTAACCTCATCATAATCGGGCTCAACACCGGGATTGGGAGCGATCCATTGGTATCGCAGGGTACCCTCCGCATCGACCACAAAGACCGACCGCTTCGCAACCGTGTACCCAGGAATACCGGCAAAATTAGGGAACTCAATGTCGTATGCTGCGATCACAGACCGCCCTGCATCGCACAAGAGGTCAAAATTGAGTTCATTTTGCGCAGCAAAAGCACCGTTAGAGAACGGGCTGTCCACGCTGACACCAAGCACTGTCGCGTTGGCGTTATTAAGCTCGGATAGGGAGTCTCTGAAACTGCACATCTGATTTTCACAGACGCCGGTGAAGGCGGCAGGATAGAAGGCAAGAATCACGTTCTTACCTTTGAGTCCAGACAAGGTGATCTCTTCACGAGCGGAGCTCTGCAAGGTAAAATCTGGGGCGGGCTGGTTCAGTTGAGGCATCAGATCTCTCCGAATTAGATTGAGTCATTGGTGCTACTAGCCAACGGAGTATTCAGATCATTTCGCTGAGGATCAAGTCTTGAATTGTGACGAATTGGATACATTTCGAGTCGGCATGACCCTCATGTCAATCCTAGTAAAGAAGGAGCGCTCTATGAGCTCCTCGAAAGACAGACTCTCGGAGCGATTAGCCCCTAGAGTGAGTGGTGTGTTCGCATCACCATCAAGCTAAACAGGTCGCTCAATGCCCTATCGATTCGGAGAGATTTTGATGGAGTCATTCTTCTCTGAGCTTTTGTGAAACCTCTGATACACTTCACGGTCTAGGTTACTTTCTGTAATGTCATCGCCTCGGGTCGATGTACGAGGTGGCGGTGACCAGCGGGACCGAGGCACTCACTCGTCCGCAGTGATACCTACGATTGAGTGGACTTTTGGTACCATTTTGACGACGTCGAGGACGTACCCGATGGCCACTTTTCCGGATCGCTGGAGAGTCCTCCTAAAGCTGTACCAATGAGTCGCTTGGTGGTCGAATTCTGACAGGACCCAATCTCTGCTCTATTCCGAAATAGGAGGCCCTCTTACTTTCGAGGCGTCCGTTAGGGCGTCTCGGCAACTTGATTTAGAGCGCAGCTAAACACCGTTGAATAGATGGATCAGCAGGATGAACGCGGTGATCGCTCCGGATCGGAGACTAACGAGTGGAGAAATGGGAGGGGTTACTTACCTCGCTTGCGAGACTTCCTTTTCGGTCGGGTACGCCTCTTAGCCGCTTTACCAGATCCCTCTGCGGCTTCAGACTTCTTGACGGCGTCATGGGCCTCTTGGAGGTACCCTCGGCAAACTTCGTTGTCCGCAAGTGACTCGGCTGCTTTAAAGAGGCCCTTAATGATCTTGCGCCGAGCGTTCTTACAGGCTGGAGTCTTAAACTTCTCCCGGCAGGACCTCAGGCAGGTCTTATTGGAGACCTTCTTTTGGCGTTTCTGACTCTTGGTTGAAGTTCGACAAGTCTTCATGCACTGGCGCTTTGCCTTCTTCTTGAGTCCTTTACACTCACTGCGGCAGCTCTTCTTTTGGGTGCGGACTTTCTTGCGGCGCGACTTGTTTGAAGACCGGCATCTCTTGTTACAGCTCCGCAAGCCCTTACATGCTTTGCGCGCCTTATTGATGCCTTTAGATACAGCAGCCGCGTGCTCCTTTACCTCCTGCCCACACTCCGACTCAATGACCTCTTTGGCTTTGGCGATCGCTTGGCCAACGTCATCCACCGTAATCTTCTTCTTACCAGCTTTCTTGAGAGGAGCGGCGTCTTGCCCTGGGCCCGATTTCAGGCTTTTCTTTCGCAGCTTAGCCGCTTTTGTTTTGCCTGTTAGAGCAGACTTACAGAGCGTTTGAGCCACCTCTAGAAGGGCCCTGTCACCGTTCTTTACTCTTTCAACGCTCTTGATGAGCTTCTTAAGACCGGATTTGCATTGAGCACCGGACTTCAGCTGACTGCAGCGAGTGCGGCAGGATCTCTTGGACTCATGACAGTCTGCCTTGAAATCAGCGATGAGGGCGGCGCAGTTTTTCGTACAGGCCTTACGTTCGTTTTGAGGTGCTTTCTTACACGCGCTCTTGCAGTTAGGACGAGCGCTCTTGCAGGCCTTTTGAAAGCTACGGCACTCAGATTTGCACGCGCTCTTACTAGAGCAATGCCGCTGAGCAGAGCTCGCCTTCTCTGAAAACTGAGCCAGTTTTTCGGGCGTCGCCTTCGCGCTCGCTAGATATTCACCCAGTGACTGCATGCAGTCTAGCCTCAGCGAAGCTTCCGCGCCGTCCGCTGCCCAGAGAGATGCGGGTATTATGAGCGCCATAATCAATGTCGTGGCTGGAATTAGCTGTGCTGATTTGCTCAATCGTACCATTTTGTGGTTCCCTCAATGCTGACCCGTGATGGTGTCCAAAAGGCCCCGCTCTTCTGTTTGGATTGCATGATGAGGACCGGGATTACATGCCACGATGGGCTCCTAAATGCGCTCATAACTAGGCCGCATCCCCCAAGATTGAATATCTTTGAATCCTCGTGAACCGAAGCACAGAACTTCTCTAGGCCACTCACTTTGTCGGCGAGCTCATTCAGAGTGGCCGTAAATTCTCCATACTTGAGATCAGGAGAGCGAAATTTAGGTTTTTTCAGAGTGAGGTGCGCCGTCTTGGCTGACAGGGTGTAACTCCCGTGTGTTTCCACGGTCTCGCTGCCCACGACAAGCTTCGCCGGCATCACGATCTTCTCATTCTTGATACCCGAGAGCTTACGATTAAATAACCAGCTTGAACCGTTCGAACAAAACGGGCTTCCGTTCCATTTGTTTGCCTTGCACTTCTCTTGGCTACTTGCCCATCGCTCAGCTAAAGGACGATTACTAATGTTATAGGAAACATCGAAATCTAGGACAACATTGTCCCCTGGTATTGCGACGAGGCAAAGGGTGAACCGAGTGCCGAGAAAACTACGGTCCGTGAAGGTGAGGTCAGCCTCAAAGCTCCCGCCCAGTCTAGTACCTTTTTGATTGAGTCGAAGGGCTTTAATTCGCGTCCCTGGCACCCAGTAGGATGCCGACTTGGCGATTGGATATAGTTTGGAGGAGCGTTGGCCCCTGACGACATCTTTGGGACTCCAGGCGGGCCTGTAGCCGTTCGCACTCCGATAGGCGACGTCAGTGACGCGCGCCGAATCACAGTCTACGAACTCTGCGTGTACGATCTCTGGGAAGCCGGTGATCATCAGTGCGGCAACGGGGAGAAAGACCTTTAGATGTTTAGAGAGAATCATGAGCCCACTCCTGCTCGAACTTGACCGTCGGTGATCGTAACTGAAACGTTCTGCGCGATCTTATCTACCACCATCTGGAGCTAAATCACGAGATGATTACCTAGGAGTCCTAGTGACCTATTGTCGCAGAGATAGCGGGATTCGGCCGACATCTGACAGTGCGGCTCTAGCACATCGGTGGATGTGCGTGCGGGACGGGCTATGGGCTTCCTATGCTCAAACTTGATTCTATCAGGAATGAGTCAGCTGATGCCTCCGCGGGCTGCGGAGGCATCAGCAACACAATGAGGAGGGGCTAGCCTTCGGTGGAGTCGTCGCCTGCTGCAGGAGCGTCAGGGGCCGCGGCCCCCTCAGCTTCACGGATGCTCTGGGCTTCGTCCTCAGCCATCTTCTCACTCGCGGTGAACGTGGACTTAAACACGATCATACCGATGGGCGATATGAGACACATGATGGCGATCCAAAACCAAGACATCTCGTGGTTAGGGTAGGACACCATCTCTCGAGCAAAGTACTCGTCGGTCAAGATATCCGCCATGACGGTCGCGCCGATCTTTCCGAGGAAGTAGGGGAGAACCGCCAGCGCGATGTACGCGCCCTCTTTACCGCGCGGCGCGATCTCGGCGCTGAACTGCATCAAGCGTGGTGACCAGATGGCCTCACCGATGGTGAACACGATGATGAAGAGCAACAGGGAGATCACGAAGGGGTCCTGGCCGCCGACTGGCGCTTCGACCCAGTAATCAAATACCCAGGTTCCAAAGGAGGTGTTGCCGATGGCCATCGCCACAGAGTCAGGAATGAAGCAGATGAAGACTGAGGCGGCCGAGAGGGTCGTTCCGACGATCAGCATCGTGTAGGAGCGCACCTTAATGGTCAAAACCGAGACCAGAGGTACAAGGAACACGATCATCGCTGGGTTCAGCGTGCCAAACAGGCTCACCACTGGGAAGTCGGAGCCGAACACGCGAATCGCGTAGGTTGGGAACATGACGTGGAAGACGTAGAAAGTCAGCTTAACGAAGGTCAAGACCCCCAGCATCGCCATGTAGATCCAGAAGGGCTTCTGAGTGAAGTTCTCCTGGAGCTGTCGGACGGTCTCCTGGGTGGCGTCCCGCACCGACTTCATCACGCGGTCAAAGCCTGCGCCCGCCTTTGATGCACCGAGGTGTGAGAACAACGCGTAGAAGATGCCGCCGGCCGCGATAATGCCAAGGGTGATGACGATCGCCCACAGATAGGATCCCGCCTTTACGACGCCCACCTTCCATGTGTGAACCTCCAGCTCGATGAACGCGTAGGCGAGCACGCCGACGATGGCCGTCGCGATGACACTGCGAACCAGCTCGTTGGTCATCTTTGCGCGGCGCTCTGTGACGGTGGCTCGCAGCGTCTCGCTGATCTGAGCCTTACCTTCGCCGTCCTGCTTATTGATGACCATGCCGCTCTCGGTCATCTCCGCGCCATCGCGCATGAAGAGAATGGCGATGAGGTCTGGGATGTTGATGAGGAAGCCGATCCCGATGATGACCTGGTAGGTCGTCATCTCGACGCCCCAGATGGTCATGCCGTCTGCGTGGTACTTGCGGAAGTAGTCAGCGATCTCAGCGCCGACGGTGAAACCGACGTTCATCAGCGTGTAGAATAGACCGAAGCCGAGAGTGGCTGTCTTCAGGGTAGTGAACCACTTGATCCCGACCTTGAGCACAGGACCCGTGATGGCGAAGCCAAAAGCCAGGGGCAGAAAGCCGAGGAAGGTGACGACCCAGATGTCGGTGCTCAGCGGGGTACAGAACCTCGAGATGAGCAACATGACCGCGCCGATGAGCAGACACTTCTTGACGCCGATCGTGTCACAGACCGAGCCGACCATCATGGTGATCATGGTCGCGACCATGCCCCAGATTAGGTAGTAGAGATAACCGTTACCATCACCGAGGGGTTCGCCCCCCATGATCACATCGTTCTGTAGGAATAAGACGAAGATCGACGACGCAGCGCCATAGGCGCTGTACTCAGTCAGCTTCGTGAAGAACATCAACCACAGCTCGCGTGGGTGCCCCTTCAAGCCCTTTACGTATCCCCAAGTCAGGCCGATGAGGGCGATGAGCAGGAGGCCTGCGCAGATG
>CALELH010000340.1 GCA_937902595.1 uncultured Myxococcales bacterium | reverse complement strand
TGTGCATGATCGGGTTACTTGGATGCGGCGCCAGCCCATCGGCCCCGGTAGTCGCCGACGCACCAACGGCAGGATGCCCAGACCGGAGCGCCTCCAAGAAGAGGGTCCTCAGTCATGAAGCCTATACCTGGTGTGAAGATGCCGCTGGTGTCGCCTTAGGCCCCTTCAAAGTGAACTATTCCGATGGGCGACCAAAGCTCCATTTCTCTCTCAAAGCCGGGCGAGTTCATGGCGTTTATCGTGCATTTCATCCCAGCGGCCGACGCGCCATAGAGCAGACTTTTCAAGATGGTGTAGCTGTTGGCCCCGGCGTCTATTGGCCTCCCAATGGCCCCGCCCTTCGCTGCGCACCATCTGACTGTGTAGATCGTGATCTCACCCTTGGACGGCCCTTCTGTTCGCCGACTCAGATCTCCGAGGTCCTCGCGTCCCATCAGGCAGGACTGGACCTGTGTGCATCCGCGTCGATGTCTGGAGAGTCCGGATCTGGTGCGGTCACGGCTCAGTGGTGGATTGGTCTACTCGGGCATCCCTATGCTGTACAGGTCCGCTCATCAGAGGCCGACCGACCGACCGCCGAATGCATCACAGACCTGATAAAGGAGATGCACTTCGAGGCGCCCTTTGGAGAGACGTGCTCAGTGCGTATGCCCTTCAACCTCAGGGGTCACTAGCCTCACAATCCTTGAGCCCTACGGGTCAAGTCCGTGCCCCCTGATGAGAACGCTCCCATAAGAAATTGTGGCCAAGAAGGACCAATTAGCGCTAGAGATCCCATCTCATGTAAAGGTTTCGTACGGCAAGACGGTTCACACAGAGGAGTAAACCCATGATTAGATTTTTGTCAGCAGCGATGCTCATGACTTTCATGATCGGTTCTGCAAACGCTGATACATATTCTCTGGACCCCACGCATACATACGTCCTGTTCTCAGTTCAGCATAAAGGCCTCGCCCCTAACTGGGGGCGGTTTAATCGCACCAAGGGCGCGATTGAATTGAACACCGACGTTTCGAAGAACAGTATCTCCATCGAGATCGACGCCGCGAGCGTGGACACGGGGCACCCAAAGCGGGACGCACATTTGCGCAACGCTGACTTCTTCGATGCGGGTCAGTTCCCCAAGATTCTGTTCAAGAGCACGGCTTGGAAAGCTATAGACGCCAACACCTTCGAGGTGAGCGGTGAGATTACGTTTCACGGCGTCACTAAGCCGCTCACCGTCACTCTGAAGAAGACCGGTGAAGGCACCGATCGAAAAGGCCGACACAAAATCGGCTATACAACGGAGTTTCAGCTCGACCGGTTTGCACACGGAGTCACGTACGGTGCCAAAGGGATCGGCCAAATGGTTCGTGTGATGGTCAGCACAGAGACCACAAAGAAGTCACCGTAGGACGTCCATTGATCGCACCTTTTCTCATATACGGGATCGCCATCCCAGTTTTGGTCACTGGGGCCCTCTTTGGCATCGCGCGCCTGAGCGAGTTGCGAGACGGCGTTCGCAGCGTCGCTGCCGGTGGCGGCGGTCTCGCCGCGCTCATCGGAGCGTTTGGTCTCCCCACGATTCCACCCGGCGAATTTGCTCATTGGCTCATTTTAATTTCGTTCGTCATCTGTGTCGGCGCGCTGGTCATGACGATTATCGACATTGGACAGCAGCGACACGACCGCTATCTCGTGTCAGCCGCGCTCCTATTGCCCTTCCCAACTTTAGCCTGGCAGATGACCACAAATGGCATCCCTTGGACGACGAGGTTCACCGAGACCGGTCTGTGGCTCACCATCAGCGCCTGCTTCCTGGTGGGAACCTTGTCTTGGACCATGAGCCCTACCCGAGAGACTCGGCGTACCGCAGGCTGGACGCTCAGCGTCGCCTTCGCCGCGACCGGAGCCGCGCTAATTTTGACCAACTCCGCTCGCTTAGGTCAGGTCCTGATCGGCTGCGCGGTGTGCACGCTGCTGACAAAATTGCTCGCTCAAGATGATGAAGCTGAGCAGCGACTCCTGGCCATGGGGTTGACCCTGCTCGTCGGACTCGTCAGTTACGCTCAAGCCTTCGTCGAGTTCCCCAGCACCGCAGCCGCAGCGGTCCTCGTGATCCCACTCCTCGCCATCGGCGCGCGAGAGGACGATGAGCGGAGACATCAAGTCGCGGCGATCATCCTGTCGCTCTGTTTAGCGGGCGCGAGCGTGGGGATAACCCTAGAGGCCCACGACACACCACCGACGCCAGACGAGTACAGCGATTACGAGTAGTAGGCCTATTCGAGAACATATTGAACTCGCAACGCTCCCTAGTGGAGCCCGATTGCCAGCGAACGACGCCGCACATCACCAAAGATCCTCCATGGCCCTGGCGGTTCGCAGCCTCCCCCCTTCCGAGACACCGCGTCCAACTCCGACGCCTTAGTGATCAGATGACTGACCAAATCATGAGGTAAGAGCGGAACATCCTTGAACAATTAGCCAGAGATCGGTAAACGAGTTCGCCATGGGGGTTATCCGGCTAATTCAACTTGTGGTCTTCGCGCTCGTTTGCCTGGGCTGCGCCGCTGATTTTCCACCACTTGAGCAACGCATCTTGCTTATCGGCGATATGGGGACAGACGGTCCACTCGCCTCCGAGGACGCGCTCATCGTGGTGCCTATGGATATGGGAGACCAAGGCCCAGTTCCCGGTCGCGATCAAGGCATCGAATCAGTGTCACTAAGCGACGATCAACTCCAGTTCTTTGGGGTCTGCGATAGAAGCATCTCCATGGCTACAGGCCTGCTGGCCAACGACCTCATACCAGCACGTATACTGCAGGCGATCGAACAAGGTGACCCCGGCTATCGTGTCATCATCACCCAGCAGACCGATCATGGGCAGGTCATCTCACATTCTGATGGCACCGTAGAGTTCGAGCCTGCAGGCCTGCGCGACACGCGCTTCGAATACGCAGTACAGACTCCGTCAGGCACCTCCGAGAGCGCCAGCGTTCATCTGCGACAGCCTAGAGGTCACATCGCAGTGGTGCCGGGCGCTTCAGATGGGTTTAGTGATGGAGTGTGTAGCCTCCGAGAGGCGATCCGCGTCGCCAATGACCCCGCCCTCTCCAACGATTGTGGGCAGAGCGCGAGTGAGCGACATATCATCGTCTTCGCTGGACACGGCCTCGTCGAGCTTGGTGAGACGGGCCAAGATGATGACATGGCGGCGACGGGCGATCTGGACATACACACGACCATTGAGATTATTGGGTGCGGTCCTGACACGACACGAATCACGGCGGAGCATCGGTCTAGAGTCTTTGAGGTTCACCCAGAGGGTGATTTGACACTCCGCCGGCTCCGTATCTCCAAGGGGCAGGCCTCCCTGGGCGGCGGCATCCTTAATCGTGGTGCCATGACCCTCCAGGACATCTCATTCTTCGCGAACAGAGCCTCAGGTCAGGACGCCCTCTCCGGCGATGGTAATTTGGGCTGCGGTGGTGGTGGAGGGAGCGCGGGCATCGGCGGCGCGATCCTTGGAACGACGGGGTCCAGCACGACGATCACGAGCCCAGATGGACGCTGTTCCTTCGATCAGAACCGCGCGATGGGTGGGCAAGGCGGCTCCAGTATCGGTGGCGCATCGATTAATCCAGATGGCTCCATTCGCCGCTGCGGAGGTGATGGCGGAGGCCCCATGGGCGGCACCGGGGGCAACGTGAGCGATCCTGATCGAGTCGATGGCCAGCCGGGCCGTTCCGGTAGTGGCGGAGGCGGAGGCGCGGGCGCCGTGACCAGCGTCGTCGCAGGAGTCGGAGGACCAGGAGGTTTTGGCGGCGGTGGTGGTGGGGGCGGAAACACTATCGCTGACACCGACGCCATGCCTGGCGTGGGTGGGTTCGGAGGGGGTACGGGCGCGTCTGGCCCCTTTAATGGGATTGGCGGTGGCGGCGGCGGAGGCGCAGGACTTGGAGGCGCCATCGCGGTTATCGCCGGGAGTCTTCAAGTCTCGGGATGTCGATTTAGTGGCAACATGGCCCGGGGTGGAGAAGCGGGGGGTCCACAACAGCTTGGCCGCAACGAACACAGGGGCCTCGATGGCCGTGGCTACGGTGATGCCCTCTTCTCCGTAGGAGACCTGGTCGGCGTCTCAGAGTCGGACAACATCGACTGGGTACGGTGTACTGAGATCGACTTCGAACCCACTGAGCAATGCGCATCTATTGAGCTCTAGCCCCCTATTCCGCTGGGGTAATGACTAAAATCTAAGCATCTACGTCTCTCACACCGAGAACGATATCTATCGACTTTTTGGGAGGTGAACCGATGTTTACTCTAGGAAAAAAACTCTCTGCCCTGATCGCCTTGATGTGCCTCGTTTCTTTGAGCGGGTGCCCGCCTCTAGAGGACGGGACGATCCCAATCGGAGATCCGGCAGGCTCTGAAGCAGAGAGTGCTCGTGAGGCTCCCGGCGAGATGAGCATGGGCGCTGACTGCCAGTGCGATGACGACGAGACCCTCTGCCAGGCCGGATGCCCAGAGAGCCTCATCTGCGCGGCCCTGAGCTGCACTCACGAATGCGAGGCCGATGGTGACTGCCCCGAAGGCTTCGTCTGTGCTGGGGTGGCAGAGACGGACTTCGACGCCCAGGGCATGAGTAACCTCAGTCGCCGATACTGCTTCGAAAGCTAGAGAGAGAAAAGTGTGCCCGAGGAGGGACTCGAACCCACACGCACGAGGCGGGTGATTTTAAGTCACCTGTGTCTCCCAATGCCACCACTCGGGCACGCCGGGGAATATGGGCTCTGCCGCTGACAGCGTCAAGAGAACAATCAAGATACCGTCAACGTACGAGGAGCAAATCATCCATTTCGAAGAGATACGCGGAGCCCGCCTCTGCGCCATTGCCGCCGCCCTGGAAGCCTCCGACCAATAATCTTGGTGGATCTCCGAACAACTTTAGAGCGTTCCCGACACGACCTCCGAGCCTATCTGTCTCACCGACAACCAGGCCCACAGAGGTCACCTCCGACCCATTGAGACGATAGAGATGCACGCCACCTACAGATCTCGCCTCACCATATCGTCCATAGAGCTCGCCGATGGCCAGAAGCTCACCTTGAACATCTAGGCTCGCTCCGAAATACGCCTCGTTGGTCATCCCTTCAATAGGGATTAGGTCATCCCCACGCTCGGCGATAATGATGGGTGCCTCATTATTGGTGACCGGACGGCGAGTCTGCTGAGCGATCCAATCCAAAGAGATGAGATATGCCCCCCCAGTCCGACGATTGTCCTCATATCTTCGGTGACGATGGGCCCCAGCGACGAGCCAGCCAGGGCTGCGTCTCCGTGGAGGAATATGCGCGAGAGCGCTACCCAATTGCTCGCCGTTTCGACCTACGCTAATGAGCACCTGCTCCGCTCGGTTAGGACACCCGGCGCCTCCCCAACCAAAAACGACGCGGATGACGCCAGCGTCCGACTGTTCATTCGCTCTTCTGCGCACCTCACTGACCGCGAACTCCTCGCATCCGTCACCGTTCAGATCTCCGAGTCCAATGCCCGTAAAACCAAGCTGGCCGTTGGACTGCTCACCGCTCACCTCTAAGATCGGATCACACAGCAGCCTGGTTTGCTCTGCCCCTAACCAATCTCGACCCAGCACGACTTCAAACCGGCCTGAATCGCGGGGACCGTCCGCGAGCGGGCCACCCACGATTAGATCCTGTTTGCTGTCACCATTGACGTCCGACCAAGCGATCGGTCGACTCCCCGCGCCTCCCGTTCCCCCGTAATAAATCGCAGAGGGCCGGCTCTCCACTTGCAACGCGAGGCTCGCGCGGTAGAGATAAATCGCGCCACTCCCGCTTGAACGACGGCAACTCCCATCAGCGACATACTCGTCCCCTAAGTTGTTAGGACGCTCTTCACCAAGGGAGGCGATGGCCAGGTCGGTCTCGCCATCTCCGTTAAAGTCACCATGGTTTACGCGAAACCCAAAGTTGTCATCTCTCGTGAGGTCGGGAAGGCCACCGAGCTGAGAGACAGGAGGCGCAGGCGACGCGAACGCATCCTGTCCAGAGAAAATATGTACAGATCCGGCTCGGACCTGAGCGGGCGGATTCGGAGACCTCGGCGCGCCCACGATCAACTCTGGGAGTCCATCACCGTTTAGGTCTGCGATGTCGACTGCGTTGCCAAATCGATGCCCTGCGATCTCACCAGGATGAACGAGGGGCGTCACCACCCCATCCTCACCCCCGACGGCATACGCGCGCCCGACGTGTACGCCTAACTCGTGACTTCGCGCAGCGGTCACCATCAGATCCCCCTGACCGTCTCCGTCCACATCTCCCAGAATCGCGACAGATTCACCAAATTGGTCTCCACCGTTGAGACCAGAGGCGCTGAAGCTTGGGTCCATCGCAGGGACCTCGCCTTCCCGACCTAAGAACACGTGCGCGGCGCCGGCGTTCCCTATGGGCTCCTCTGCCTCGATCTCGTCGGCCCAGGCACCGATGATTAGGTCTAAGACTCCGTCGTCATCGAAG
>CALELH010000339.1 GCA_937902595.1 uncultured Myxococcales bacterium | reverse complement strand
CCTGCGACGACCATCAACCGCCTCATTCAACGGACGGCCTGGCCATATCTCACGGACATCCAGGTCGACTGGAGTGGCCTCGACGTCAGCGAGGTGACGCCTGCGCTTATCCCCGATGTCTTCGCGGGACAGCCGTTGGTTGTCTCTGGTCGGTTCGGGAGCCCAGGTGAGGCGAACATCACCATCAGCGGGCGTCGCGCTGGCCTGCCATTCGAGCTGCGCTTGCCCGTCGTCTTGCCCGAGACTGAGCCGCATCAGCCCGTCGCTTACCTCTGGGCGAACCGTCGTATCGACGAGCTGCTGGCCAGCCAATATCGAGGGGAGCAGCCCGAGGTGGTCGCTGAGGTGACTCGTCTGGGCCTTAAGTTCGGCTTGGTGACACCCTACACCTCTTACGTGGCGGTCGATGATGAGACCGTCGTGTCGGGTTCCTCAGTGACGGTCGAACAGCCTAGCGCTCGGCCATCGGGATACGGGGGCGGTAGGCCGAGCTCAAGCGGACGCGGCTCCTCCTATAACGGCTGGAGCGGCTACGACGACGATGACAACTCTGGTGGCGATTTGGACGGCCTGAGCGTCATATTGGGCCTCGCCCTGCTCGGTCTCGTCGCCTGCCGCAGACGAAGGCTCATCTGATGGCGTCTATCTCGGTCTATTTGCTCCTCTCCGTCGCGGCTTTCGTTCTTACGCTCTGCGCCGGAGAGGGGCTCCCTCTGATCGCCACTCGGGGGGCACCGGAGACTTGGCCTCTAGGCGCCCTAGTGCACGCGGATCTGGGACACCTCCTGCGGGATGTCCTAGGGTTCGCCGCCCTGGGGTGTCTTTACGGCGGTCGGGTTCGACAGCCGGCGCTGTTCCTCCTCGTCATCATCGCGGTCCCGACCATCGCGTGTTTCCTGTGGTATCCACACATGAACCGCTTCTTCGGGCTGTCGGGGGCGACCCACGCGCTGTTCGCCGTCGCGCTGGTCATGGAGTCGAGTCGACGGGACCTTCTCTGGTGGTGTGTCGCGATCGGCTTCGTCACGAAGCTGGGATATGAGGCGATCACCGGTCATCTCGTGGCTCCGCTGAGCTCGGGGATTACGCCAGCCATCGCGGCCCATGTGGTTGGCGCTGCTCTTGGCGCGGTGTGGGCCCTCTCAGGAGATGGTGTCTCCACCGCTGTTGAACAGCGTCCTCAGGGGAGGCCCATATGCCTTGACGGAGGTGCCTAGTCACGCACCCAGCGGATATCGTTCAGGCGGACCTCAACGCCGCTCGCTGCCCAGCTGGGCTCCAAGACGAAGGGGGTCCAGACGCTGCCCAGGTCGAGGGGTTGTTCGCCTGGACTATCAAGGAATGATTGAATTGGAATACTCAGCTCGACCCACTCACCCACCCGGACTTGGTCCAGGATGTTGACCTGCCCCAGGGCAGGGTATTCGCTGTCGATCTTTAGGAGCAAGGCGTTCGCGTCTCCCAGAGATACCGCCTTGATCTCGAGCTCAAGTCGGCCTGTTTCAGCGAAGTTGCGGAGGTCCCACTTCTGCCCGTTTGCGCTTTGGATATACAGGTTTCCTCCGCCACCGACGTCGGTCCAGCGAACGCTCCAGACGACGTCACCGCTCTCCTCTACGTCCTCGAGGATGACCTTTCCTGGATTCTGTGACCAGCTGTTGCCACCCGGCCAATCTCCGCGGTTTACGCCGTCGCGATACAGCCACAGTTCGTCCCCGTCTACCGTGTTGCGATCGGTGTTACAGCGCGCGAGCGGCGTCACCGGTGTCACATCAGGATCCGCCGTACCACAGCCCGCGCCACCCTCACACTCGTAGACACGTACATAGTCGACCTCCATCGTCTGTGGAAAGCGTGTGGACGCGTTGGGTGGACCCGGCCAAGCGCCGCCGACGGCGACATTCAGAATGAAGAAGAAAGGCTTGTCGAAGGGAGCGGGGTAGGGAGCGGCTTCGCTACACCACTTAGACTGGGTTGCGAAGTGGACACCATCGACAAACCATCGAATCACGCCGGGCTCCCATTCGACCGCGTACTCATGGAACTCGGTGACGGCGCTCCCCTGGGTCATGGTCTTAGCCCCGGTATGAACGTTATTGGGCCAGCTCCCTCCGTAGTGGAGCGTGCCGTGGACCTCGTGGGTGTCCGCTGCGCAGTCCAGATTGACAGCTTCCATGATGTCGATCTCTCCGCTCGCGGCCCAGCCGCCGTAGTGATTATCTGCGGGCATCATCCAGAAGGCAGGCCACAGCCCCTGACCACAAGGCAGCTTGATCCGCGCCTCCATGCGACCATACTCCCATTGCCCATGTCCTTGAGTCACCAGGCGCGCAGAGGAGTGTCCTTTGGTGACGACGTTTTGGTCATTCCCAGGACCCCCCACAGGACCTGAGGGTCTGTCGGCGATGGCCACCATATGAAGAACACCGTCGCGCACGAAGGAGTTCTTAGCGTCGTCGACGTAGCACTGGTCCTCGTTATTTCCACCGCCCCAGCAGTTCACCTCATGGCTCCACTTAGCGCGATCGATCTCATCACCCTCGAACTCGTCGCTCCATACGAGAGACCACTCGCCGGGCGTCACTGGGCCGCCTCCACCATCTAGGAGCGGTCCTTGTCCTTGATCCTGCTCGATTGCGCCGTCGGAGACGTTGCCTCCATCGGCGTTAAGTCGGGCGTCCCTCTCCGCCACTCCCGCGTCATCGGAGGACGCGGCTGCGTCCACAGGGGATGGCCCTTGGGCCGCGTCGGTCTCGCCTGAGCCCATCATATCTGCCGCCGCGTTTTCATCTGCGTCTCCAGAGCAGCTGATACACAGGACACAGAGCATCGCGAGCGCTACGCGTACGCTAGACATGGAGAGACTCCTCAGGATGTTTTCTTGATGAGATCCATCATAGACAACGAACGATGGCGCCTCAAGAATGCTCTTGAGGCGGAGTGGCTCGCGGAGGGCAGACTAGTCGTCGTATCCGACCAGGACTATGCCGTAGCCCAGGTCGTGATAATGCTGTCCAAAGGCCGCCAAAACGGGGGCGACCTCGTTCTCGAAGCATGCCTCAATTTTCCAGGTCTCCGTCGCTCTCGCGTGAAAGCTCAGAGCGAGGTTGGTTAAGAGCATCCCAGGGTCACTCACCTGCGCCGCGACAAAGTCGCTCGCGGGGAGGTCGAAGTAGCTATACACGGCGGTTGTGATGCTCCATGCCCCAACGAAGACGGCGCCATAAGGGTACATGGCAGAGATCCCAGCGTTGACGACGGAGGCCGTCGCGAGTTGGCTGTATTGGCGCCGTATAATCGGGTTCTCGTGTTCATCGACCTTTGAGAAATAGTACACGGCGAGCGCGCCCTCGAAGGCAACGGACAGCGCCAATCCGACCTTGTTCCATCGCGCAGCGCTGGACATGCGCACGGCGTACGACGTGGTTCGAGCGTTCTTGAGCGCGAGGGCAGACCGATAATCTACGAGGAGACCTACCGAGCTGTCTGCGACGAGCACTCCGCCTTCGAAGATGCCATCAGGGTTCGTCTCGTGCTCCATCATCATGCCGGCGCCAATGAAGATCCCGAAGACCCCGGCGCCGCGGCCGAGGTTGTCCATCGCCCGACCGATCCCGCGCGGGCGTACAGAGTCGAGGAACTCGGCTTCCGTTTGAGCCTCTAGGAACTCGCTGATAGCGCGGGACCCACGCCCCCGTGGTCTGCCGTCGCCTCCATCGGCCTCCTCGACGCCGTGGTCCTGAAACTCACGGGGAAGGATCGCGTTGCCTTCATCATCGAGGCCCGTGTTAAAGGTCTCTGTCAGCAGGTCGTTCTCAAAGTCCACGCCTCGCTTTCTCCAAGCCCATCTTGGGCCCGCTTCGAGGCCGTCAGCTTGGGCGAGCTCGGTGTTCTTGAGGGTGATCTGCCAGCGAGGGTTTCCTCGGTTGCTCCCCTTGCGCGTCACCTCTATGCCATAGCGTTGAAAGACGGAGTCTAGGGTCGTCATTGGGTTAAATGTACGCGGGTTAAACTTAAGCTTGTGGGCTTCATAGCTGTCGATCATGTCATTGAACGCCCTAGACGCTGAGCGTCCATCATCCCAGAAACCGCGCTCGTCTTGGGGGGTCATGGGTCCACCGAAGAACCAGTCAGCTCTCTCGTTCGCTGGTCGCTCTGTTCGATCGAAGCTCATGGTCGTGCCGAAGACGTTTCCGGCTTGATAGTCTCGAGCCCCGTCCGCTGTTCCATCATCGGTCAGATACCAGTCGCAGCCGTCCCAGCGGTCGCAGTTTACTTGGGTGCTCACAACGCTCGCGACCTCTTCGGACCGATTGGTCACGACCAGGATGCCATCGGTGCGGGGGTCATTGACGACCGCGTTGGCTACCGCAGCATCAGCGTCTATAAGTCGATTGACCACCGCGACCCTATAGTTTCGTCCCTCGCCCGGTAGTACGAGGACACCGGAGGCGGCGCTGAGGGTCTCCGGTTCGAAGAAGCCAGTGGCTTCATCGGTCATATGGTCGACCAAAGCGCTTTGGATTTGATCCCAGAACACCGTCTCGCTGATCCGGGTCGCGAGATGCGCGTATAGACCCGAGACCCGCTGCCGAACGGAGGTCACACGAAAAGTCTCGTCGGCAGGATTCATCGCATACTGACGGAACCCGTTGTCAAAGCTCGTCTCGACCCTCGGCGAGATGAGGAGCCAATGGTCCGCCTCGCTCACGGATTCATGGGGAAACCGTATCGTGACTTCGAAGATGGGGCGCCCGTCTTGCGAAGTCCCTGCCAGCTTCGTCGCGACCGCAGACCCCTCATGTCTGAGGCGCCCCTGAGCGGCGAAGTCCGTGAGTGAGTCCCGGTCACCGGGTACTCTACGGTAGAGCCGGTAGTATAGAGCTGGGAGGACGTAGTCGATCTCAGAGTTACTGTCGATCTCCTCACCGCGCCCGTAGGGCAGGAAGCCGCGAAAATGGCTGTTTAGCGTAAACTGGTAGGTCAGTAAATTGTCAGCGCCGGCCCTCAGCGTGATGCGTGATGCGTGTTGCCAATGCCGGCGGTCCACGTTGTCCGTGATCTCTTTTGGTTCTAGGGAGCTACACTCGACATGAATGGATCGGAAACGCGTCTGGTATGTCAGCCATTCTTTATAGGGATGAACGATATGTGGACCGTAGTAATCGTCTCCGGTCCAGAACCGGGGGAGATTGTCTTCATTGTGCTCCCGGGGATGTCGACAGTCATAGGCAAACTCGCTCATCTGGTCGTTGATTCGCGGTAAGATGTCGTCGTGCAGATCGTCGGTCCAGGTGCCGGGAAGCGAGCTAAAGGTTGAGTCGTCCCACGCCTCATCCCACCCATCACCTGGATAGATGGGCGGCCACATGGCCATCTTCTCAAGCTCTCCACGCCAGTCCGCGACCGCAAAGCGGCGGTCCGCCACGATGTATCCCGTCGGGAATAGATCTCGCCATTGGGCCGGCTCTCTAATCGCGCTCCATTCAGCCCATGGAGTCCGGTCCAACCCGTCTTCTACCCCGTCGTTGTCCGCGTCTCGGTCCAGGATGCTGGCTACGCCATCGCCATCCGGGTCCTGGAAGGGGAACGGCTCTTGACCATCCGGGAGACCATCATCATCGCTGTCGATGTCGAGGATGTTGCGCAGGCCATCTCGATCGGAGTCTAGCTCAGACCATGACCCGTCTAGCATCGCGGCTTCTTCACCATCGGAGAGTCCGTCGCCGTCGGTGTCCGGGAGGGTCGGCGCGGTACCCAACTCCAGCTCCACAGCGTCTGATAGACCGTCGTTATCATCATCGTCATCGGCGTTGTCACCGACGCCATCTCGATCGTTATCCCAACTCTCTTCGGGGTCATCGGGGAAGAGATCGGGTCTACAAGCGCCCTGTCCAGCGAAGTCTGGTGTGGCTCTCTGGCACGCATCTAGATCATCGCCGACACCATCCCCGTCACGGTCCGTAGAGTGCATCGGATTACGGGGTAGTTGGTCGGGCCCGGCGTCGCAGACACCTGCGACCGCGTCTCCATCGTTGCACACGCCATCATTGTCGATGTCTGGATCGAGGTGGTCCTCGACGCCGTCGCCGTCGGTGTCGCCGCGGATGATGGCGGTGAAGTCAGTGGACTGCACCTCCCAACCATTGTCGTAGGTGATCGTGTACCGAACCGGGTACGCCCCAGGATGGCGGTAGGTGTGCCATGGTCGTGATGACTCGTGGCCGTCACCAAACTCCCAGCGCTCGTTGGCTGAGAAGATGCTGACACGCTGAGCGAGGGGCACGTTCCAATAGCCAACAAACGTGTCTACGAGCAGCATGAAGTGGACGGGGACGTTGGGCTCTAACTCCTCGCGGTCGTAAGCTCCGATGATGGGCCAGAGGTCTATTGCATAAAACCCGGTCTCGCTGTTGAACCAGCCGTCTGCGTTCGTCTCTGTGGCGTCGACGTAGGTCCCATCATCCGCCTCGACGCGGTAGGCGATGTCGAGGGGGCCGATATAGATGCCGTCATGCCCGAAGGTGCGCTGCGGCACAAAAGCGAAGGTGACCGTGAGGCCGCCGTCCTCGTTTTCAAAGACGTCTGAAGATGGATGTATTTCGATGTTCCTGGATCCACTTGGGGCGTTGTTAAGGTCGGGTATGAGACTGAAACCGCTGTCTGGATCCCAGCTGATGCGCCCACGGAGTTTGTCATCACGCTCCTCGTCGTGAGTCAAATGGCCGATAAAGATCTCAGCAGAGGCGACCTCGACCCCGGCAGGGATTATCAGAGAGAAGCTCTGGGCAGTGACTCCGTCAACGGGGACCGTGACGGCCAAGCCTGAACGATCCGTCGAGATGTTCTCCGTCGCGGGGATCACCGTCATTCTGATGGCGTCAATGGCGCGGCCGCCGGAGTTATCGAAGGCCGTCACCTTCACCACGTGCTCTCCAACGGACGGCTCAAAGTCTTCCAATACGGCGCCCTCTGAAGCGCACTCTCGATCGTCGATCTCCCAGCGATACCGGACGACCTCTCCGTCAGGGTCATTGGCTTGAGTGGTCAACTCGAATCGTTCCCCGGCGACGACGGTCATGTCGCCGCCGAGAATCTCAACGCTGGGTCGTCGGTTACCGACTTTGATTTGTGCGCGGCGGATCACGCCACGATTATTAGCTCGGAGCTGGCGGTCGGTCCCGCAGGTCATGCGGATGTTTCGCCCAGTGTAGTTCTGACCATTGGTACACTCGAGAGGTGGGAGCTCTTCATCAAAGACGAGGGCTCCGTCGTTCCAAGACCACTGAAATTGACCCTCTCCAGGTTCGGCAGTGTAGACGGGGATGAAGAACGACGGATTGCCGGGCACACAGCCCTCCCCCGGACAGAAGCTCTCCGGGTTGTTGGGATCGCAGAAGGTCGCCCCCTGCAAGGGGACGCAGCTGTCGACGCCATCGAAATAGTAGAGCGGAGACGTCACCTGGCAGGATCCTGGGCTCACCTCGACGAGTCGGTCGAAGCAGCCAAGGGGACCACAGACTCTCTCCGTGTCGGTCTCGGGCAAGGTGACGATCAGCCGATACCTTGACTCTGCGGCGAGCCCATCATTGTCCTCAGCCCGGACCACGACGTCGTACTCACCGGACGCGATGTAATTGTGTGGGATAGAGTAGACGTCGGGGTTTCGGGCCCACAGGCAGGGCCAGGTCACGGGATCCGTCACCGTGTCATCTCCCCACTGCACCGAGAGTCGGGGTTGAGGCCCATCAGGGTCCCCATAGGCGATCTGTAGCGCGCAGGTCTGAAAAACAACCGGGCCGCCACCGCCGCCAGGGTTTACGCCGATGTCACCCCCACCGAGTCCACCGCCGAGGCCTCCACCGAAGCCGCCGCCGATATGTCCGTTTAGGCATATTCGGTTCGCGTCTGGTTTACGGATGCTCGTGAGGGAGCTGATCCGTGGTGCTCTGTTCTCGCCGAAGGGATCTTCAGGTTCACAGCCAGCAGCCTCCGCCCCAGGGAGCTCACAGGCGAAGTCGAGACAGCGCACTCCATTGTCGATGGATCCATCGCAATCATCGTCGATCCCGTTGCAGATCTCGGGGACGACTTGTCCCAGCTCACACAAGGGGATGGCGCCCAAGTTACAGCCCGCCACTGTCCGCTGGCAGGCACCCTCACCACAGACCTGGTCGGGGATCTGCTCGTCGATGATGCCGTCGCAGTCATCGTCGATGATGTTGCAGACCTCTTGTTGGACGGCGAGGTCATCGTTCGGCGTGCACGCGTTTGGTCTCCCATCTGCGCAGGCGGGCACCGTGACTGAGCAGGGGCCATTGCCGCAGCTAATGGGGGGCAACTCATCCGTAGCGCCGTCGCAGTCATCGTCCACGCCGTTGCAGATCTCTGGTGTGGGTTCTAGTGGCTGGCACCGGCTCGAGACGCCGCCATCGCAGATGATGGCGGTGACTGCGCAGGCGCCCACACCGCAGGTGACCGGGGTGTCCAGGTGCTCGTCGAATCGTCCATCGCAGTCATCATCGAGGGTGTTGCAGGCCTCCTCACCGGGGGGCCGAGGCGCGCACTGATTCGGTGTTCCTCCGACACACGCAGCGACCACGACCGCGCACTCTCCCGTGCCACAGCTTGTGGTGCCCAGGCCCTCATCCGTTGAGCCATCGCAGTCGTCATCTAGACCGTTGCAGCTCTCTTCTTGGGCGCCGAAGGCCCCCTGGCATTCACTCCAGTCATATCCATCGCAGACCGACTGTCCTTGGCGACATTCTCCGACAGCCCGACCGCATGGCCGCGCGTCGCCCGCCTGCTCCGGAGCGCATCCAGCGACCTGGCAGTCAGGTCCGAAGCAGCGAGACCCGAAGCTTCGCACACCGCGCGCAGCAGGTGGGGCGACTCCGCAGAGCGCCACAGGCTCGCAGCGGCCAGCGTCTTCGTCCAGACACGGCGCGACCGGCTCTTCGCCTTCGATGCATGGCGGTAACTCTGCGCACAGGGCGGGGGAGTCATCATTACAGATATATCCGTCTTGAAGGCGACACCGGGCGTCGCATCCATCATGGGCGACTAGATTACCGTCATCACAGTCTTCGGAGCCCAGGGTTCGTCCATCGCCACAGATGGCTTCGCAGGGAGCGCCCATCGCGTGGCAGCCAAAGCCCACCTCGACCAAGCAATTCTCGGAGCATCCGTCTCCTCCTTGATCGTTCCCATCGTCACAGGTCTCTTCTAGGGCGATTAGCCCGTCACCACACCTGGCGATGCATTGGTCGTCGGCGCAATCAACGCCGGAGGGGCGATTCGTGATGATCCCTGCCCAAAGTACACCGGCTGTGCCGGTCACCTCTTGCACAGAGTCGCTCGGTCCATGGCCCACCGAGTACACGTAGGGGATGCGCGCCGATGGATGGGAGGCGACCCCCGCCGAGAGCAGAGAGTTGTCGCCGACGTAGAGCGGGCGGGTGTACCGAGTGACGCTCTGCTGATGGGGCTGCACCTCTCTACGCCACAGCGTCTCGGTCTGATGGTTCATGGCCACGAGACCGATGATCGAGTTCGTCTGGTTCGCGCTGTGGGTGGTGATATAGGCCTCTCCGTCTTCGGACAGAGCGACACCATGGGGGAGCATATCGTTTGCGTTCGCCTGAATCGTGGTGACGCCGACGAGGCCCACACCGGTCCTATATACGGCCACCCATGCGTCGGTCTTGCGGCTGCTCGGAATACTCAGAGTGTTTTCAGCTGAGACGATATTGGTGTTTGAATATCGACCTCCAGTTGCCCAGACGGCTCCGTCCTGGCCGATCGCTACTCCACTGGTGTGAGCATAATCACTGAGGGTCTCCGCGGAGAAGAGCCGGCTTGCAGACTCGGTGACCGGGCCATCGGGGCCTTCGAGCCTGATGACCAACTCAGCGACGAGCCCGCCTCGGTTTCGCGCCGAACGCCCGTCTAGCTCATGGGACAAAGTACCCTTCCATTGGCCCCCGAGGACCACCCGCGCGCCTGAGTCGACCTTCCCGACCGCGAGATCGTGGACCCAGAGTTCGTTCGTGGCGGTGAAGGGGTGTTGGTAGAGTAGTTGACCTGACAGGTTCGCCACGAACACCGTGGTTCGAATGGAGCCATCGCCTGGGATTGGGATCGGGGCTGCCCCTTCGGCGATCCACTGAGCGTCGCCTCGATGGGACACGACGCCGTAGAGATGGGCTCCGAGTCGCTTGAGGGCTCTCATCTCGATCACACAGTCCGCGCCCGGGACACAGCCAGAGACGATCTTGGTGTGCCACTTGAGACGCTGAGCGCGATTCAAGCCGAGGAGCAGGCCGAAGCTGTCGGCCCTGACCTGGCCTAGGGCGATCCGTTCACTATAGTCTGGGCCGTTCAATTCCCTGAGCTCGAGGTCACAGTCACCAAAGATGCCCTGGCACACGCGCCCGGCGGCGATCATTCCCCCGGCGCCGTCGCCTACCGCGGCATAGAGGTGCTCCGCGCCGTCATCACTCACGCTCGTGATGTTGAGTAGGCTTCGCCGGAGGCCGGTGGAAGACCACTGCGCGATGTATCCATCGTGGCCACGGCTTTCCTGACCCAGAAGAGTGCCAGTCTGGCGACCGACGACCGCGAATCCGCCACCGCCGACCGTCGAGTTCCGTACGACAATATTACCGGCGTCGATCCCTAGACTTGCGACGTTCGCGGAGCACAAACGCGGTCGCTGGAAACGCACTCCGATGCTGTACTCGCCGAGTCCGTCTCGTTGTAATCGGGCGACGAATCCGGCTCCTTGGCTGAGGGTGTCCACGGTGAACCCTTCGGTGATGAGCTCTAGATCATTGGTGCGCCAATCTCGCTGTGCTCGGAGTTGTGACGAGGAGATATAGACCTTGGGACCGCTGGCGTGCACCTGAGTGAGGCCTTGGTTCTCGCCGAGGTCAAGTAGTCGCGTCGCGAGAGCTTCGTGGCGCAGGGGTTGGCGAAAGACACCGTCTCCTGGCCTGACGAAATAGAGCGCACCACGATGTACAGTGGCGCTTGAGATCAGCGACGGCCCATGGACTAATCTCTCGCAGTCGTCACCTGACCCGAGGGGACCACAGCGCGAGAGATCGATAGCCTCCGCGGCGGGATCGATTCGCAGCACCGCGGCGTCGTGTTCACCTTCGCGCGGCAGCTGAACTGCGTAGAGGTGGCCCGAAGGATCGGCTGTGAGACGACCCGTCGTCTGACCGCCGTTGAGACGAGTCGTGCGTACTCCGCAGCCGGCTGGGGTATCAAATAGGCAGACCGCCTCAGCTCGGTGCCCCAGTCCCACATTCACGATCACTTCGCCGTCGGCGTCACGGACTACGCCGAGTAGCCTTTGGTTATGTACGGCGACGGTGAGGTAACGGCCTCCAGGGGTGATGTTCGATGCCCGGTGGACCAACTCGGGGGTGCCGAGGAGAAAGTGATTGGCCGGGAGACTCCAAATGGACTCACCGGTGTCCCCTTCATCTACCCGGATGAAGAGCGCGCCATCGCTCCCCATGATGTCCACGATCCTACGTCCCGTCAGAGGGGCAGGTAAGAATCTATGGGTTCGATTTTCTCCTAGGGCGTCGGCGCGGAGGATCACACGATGCCCCGCTGTCCAATATATGTGAGCGCCGATGGCCGTCAGGCTCGTGGCCCCGTCGAGGTTAATGATCAGATCTTCGGCTGGAGCCGGTACGCAGTCGAGCCCGACCTCGTCCAGCTG
>CALELH010000338.1 GCA_937902595.1 uncultured Myxococcales bacterium | reverse complement strand
TACTACATATCTGAAGAACCCATCGATGGACTCGAAGGTACGCGTCACCTCGGCGGTGGTCATGCTTGACGCTGACTCACCAAGATGGAGAGACTCCGAGCTCAACTCAAGCACCAGTTGCGGGAGCGCGCGCGCGATCTGCGCGTCTGCTAAACGCTGCATCTCCTCCAGGCTAAATAGACCTGGCGTCAAAGACGAAAAGCCGCACAAGGAATACCAGCGATTGCTCAAGATCGCGTCGACGGGCAGCCAGTCTGGCGCTTGTTTTACCGCGCGGGCGACAGGCGAAGGCACGCTCCGCTCGTATCCAACCGCTAGCGGGACCTCCAAAACAGGTGAAGCGCCTCTGGTAGCCGGACGCTGACGGTCTGGGTGATACGGCGTCGCTGGCGCTCGCCTCCAGTCTATGGAGCCAAACTCACGACCATCTACGAGAGGGGTGACGCTGCTATCGACCTTGACGCCATGGACCTCGAGCGCCTGGAGTGTGGCTCCGCAGAGCCCATACCCGGCAGCTCGATGCGAGGTCGGCCGCACGCCCAACGCGTCCTCGAAGCTCTTCACCAGTGCAGCCACCTTCCTGGCGACCGCGTTCGGCGGGATGGCGTTGGCGGAATGAGCGGTGAGTCTGTCCTCGTTAGCGTCAAAGGGTGGAGTCGTCCATGGCTCCAAACTAATGCCTAACTCGCACGCACCTCTCTCCAAAGTTCTTCGGAACCAATCACTACGACCGTGCTGCAAGATCGGATACGTCAAGAAGTAGGTTGGGCATATCCCAAAGCGTTCGCACAGACGCTGAAATCGTGGAAGGCTATCCAGATTGCGGACGGTGGTACGTGCCTGAACCTCTCCTCGAGGGCGGTCAGCGCCAACTGTCATGGTTACGATTAGGGTGGTCATTCGGTCCGTGAGCCTCGTGTCATGGATAATTGGTACCTAATTAACGAGAAAAATTGGACAGAAATCGCCAAGTCATTGATCACAAGCCTCGACTGGCCTAATTGCTAGGTAGACTATTTTCATAGTGAGCTAACTTTGACGACATCAATCGACGATAGAACTCTGCACGCACTCAGGCGGTGCGCCCTCAATCTTGCGTGGTGTTGGCACCCGAAGGGCGAGGCGACATGGCGCGCCCTCTTCCCGGAGAGCTGGTTGAGCAGTGGACGCAACCCCATCGCTCTCGTCAACGCGCTGAGCGAAGGTAGTCTCCCCAGTTGGCCCGAGGAGGCCATTGAGGACCTGCTGACATTGGACCGGCAACTGACCGCCGCGGTAGAGAGCACTGAGACTTGGTACACCGGGGAGGAAAACTCCATCCAGGGGCCAGTAGCCTATTTTTCGGCCGAGTATGGATTACACGAGACCCTCCCCATCTATTCTGGTGGCTTGGGTGTTCTCGCAGGCGACCACCTCAAGAGCACCTCGGACCTCGGGATCCCTTTGGTCGCCATAGGCCTGCTCTACCGCAACGGATACGTTCGGCAACATGTCGACGCGAGTGGCAACCAGTTGGCCCACTATCCCGAGTATGACTTTGGTGAGCTCGCTGTCGTGCCAGCGAACGACGCGAATGGCGCGCCGCTCCAAGTGAACGTCCCTATTCTAGGCGAAGACTGTGTCTGTAAAGTCTGGAAGGTACAGGTCGGCCGAGTTTCCCTCTATCTCTTGGACACTGACATTGCGGCGAACCCTGAGTCCCTCAGAGGGGTTACCCAGCGGCTGTATGGTGGTGGGACAGACACCCGAATCAAGCAGGAGATCGTGCTGGGTATCGGAGGCGTGAGAGCCCTAGAGAAGCTGGACATCAAGCCGTCCATCTTCCACCTAAATGAAGGCCACTCGAGCTTCCTGTCCCTTGAGCGCCTCAGGAAGGCGATCACAGAGGACGGTGTCGAGTACGACGATGCGCTCACGGAGATTCGACGGACATCGCTGTTCACGACGCACACGCCCGTTGAGGCTGGTCACGATCGATTCTCGGCTGACTTGTTTACCAGCCACATGAGCTGGCTTAGCGAGCCACTCGGTTTGTCTGAGCAAGAGCTGCTTGGCCTAGGACGATGGCCTGACAACCAAGATCCAAACGCCGAATTCAACATGACGCTCTGCGCTCTACACACGGCTGACCAGGTAAACGGCGTCGCAGCGCTACACGGCGAAGTGTCTCGTCAAATGTTCGCGCGCTATTGGCCAGACCGCCCCGACGAAGAGACCCCCATCGCGCACGTCACGAATGGGGTACACCGGCCAATGTGGCAGGACGTACGCCTGTGGGGCCTTATCGGTGAGTGTGACTGCGACCAACCCGAGAGCTATCAAGCTCGTGTGGACGCCTTGGGCGACTACTCTCTATGGCACGCCCGGAACAACGCGCGCGCAGAGCTGACGGAGTTTATCGCTCGACGCAACGACACACGCGCAGACAGACTACAGATTCAGGCGCCACCGAAGCTTAACCCGGAGGCCCTAACCATTGGGTTCGCACGGCGTTTCGCGACCTATAAACGCGCCGATCTTCTCTTCTCCGACATCGACCGATTGGTCCACGTCCTCGATAGCGCCCCTGGCCCTGTTCAGTTCGTTTTTGCCGGTAAAGCTCATCCAGCGGACAACCCAGGTCAAGCGGTACTACGCCGTGTCTATGAGAGCAGTCTAGATCCAAGGCTGACCGGCCGCGTCATGCTGATGGAGGACTACGACATGGAGATGGGCCGGCACCTGACACGAGGTGTTGATGTCTGGCTTAATACACCGCGTCGCCCAAAGGAGGCGAGCGGAACCAGCGGCATGAAAGCAGCCATGAATGACGGTCTAAACCTGTCGATCCTGGACGGCTGGTGGCCGGAGGGCTACGACGGCACGAATGGATGGGTCATTGGCGACGAATACAAGCGACCAGATGGAGAGCAGGACGCCTTCGATCTCAACGCGCTAATGTATGTGCTAGAGAACTATGTCTTTCCACTGTTCTACGACAGGAACGAAGACGGAATACCGTCGGGCTGGGTTCGAATGATGCGCGCCGCGATCTCGTCCGTGACCCCGGTCTTCAACAGTGATCGACAAGTGGGTGATTATTACCGAAGTCACTACAGCGCATTGGCTGCCCCTGGAGAGCCCAAGGCCTGAATCGATGATCGGGCGTCGTCGCTTAGATCTAGATATCGAGCACGAGCCCGACACGAGCCCCCCGCATCCGCGGTATTCTCTAAAGAGTCGATCACTGTGTTGACTCCAAGCTGAGCACCGCTGGGTAGCTCCAGGAAGAGGTGCACCACCTCGCCAACGCTCATTTGTCGTTCCGTCGTTAAAATGAGCCGCTCCATCCCGATCCGCTCGGAGAACCCGGTATAGATGGAGTCACCGACACGCATAGCGAGCTTTACGGCTAGAGGCACATAGCTCTCTTGATCAGAGTGCACCTTGGGTGGCTCAGGCGGTGTAGCTCGTTGTTCTTCTTGTGGCGTCGAGAGCCACTGATCGAACAAGGCATCCACGCTGTCGTCAGCTTCGGACTCAGGGTGTTCAGCGCCTGGGGTGATCGACTGCCTATTTAGAGAGCGTTCGTCAGCTCGCTGCGCTGGCCTTACCGGCGCCCTATCAAGCTCTATTCCACTCTTTGGCTGTAGCGGGGAAGGGACGCCGTCTTGTCGTAGATCCTTAATCTGTAGGTTTTCCCAAGGGTCTGCGCGCTCGTCTAGATCGGCAGCCAAAGCGTCTAGAGCGCTCAATTCTGCCGAGGCACCAGCTAGCCCTTCAGGCCAGACAAACCCGCTCGGGGAGTCGGTGTCACCGTCTTCTTGTGGTCCGAGATCGACGACCACTGACTCCCAGTCTAAGGATTCCGACTGCACTCGCGCTTCCTGATGTG
>CALELH010000337.1 GCA_937902595.1 uncultured Myxococcales bacterium | reverse complement strand
GGCTTCAACCTAAGGTTCGGGCTGTCCGTGTGAGCGCCGACCATCCGAAAGCCGGCTTCTGCAGGCGCCGCCGTTCCATTCCTCCAAGCGATGAGCGTCCCATTTCTCCGGACGAAATGCCCCTCACCGATGGACAAGGTGGACCAGGCCTGCTGCGGGTCAAGCTCCCCAAAGCCTCCTTGAATGAGGCGACGCGCCGTCTCTTCTACGCAATGGTAGGGGGTTGGACTCGCGTCTATATACTCGAACATGCCTTGGGCTGTGGCGCTCATCTTGCTGTCACTCCATGTCTTGTATTGCTCAATATTAGGGGTCACTGGACACGATAAGGCAACCACCATTCTCCACGGAGCATAGCAGCCGTGGTATGACCCCTCTTATGCAGCCGTTGACCAGCCGAGAGCTATGAGCGCCCAGTCGCTGACGTTCAAGACCCTACTGTTGGCGTCAGGAAAGATCTTGGCGGCCTTCTCCACAGTGGGGATCACCGCGATCTTGACGCGGGTGCTCTCCATCGAGGATTACGCCACGCACAAGCAAGCGCTCCTCATCTACGCCATGTGCGCGCCGGCCCTCATGTTGGGTCTCCCCAAGGCGCTCTATTTCTTTCTTCCCGGTGAGACGGAGCGACCGAGGGCCTACCTGCTCAATAACATCATTCTCTTGTTCGCTATGGGCTCCATCTTCTGCGTCTCTGTGAGCCTCGGTGCGGGGGACTTCTTCGCCGGCCACTTTAACAACGAGAGGCTGCGTGAGCTGGCGCCCATCGTCGGCGTATACGGCCTCGCGATGCTGCCTATGGCTGCTTTCTCGGCCTGCATGATGGCGACGGACCGCGTCGCCACGATCGTCCGGTTTCAGGTCCTCTCACAGCTGGCGTTGGTGGGCGTCGTCGCCACAGCAGCGGGTCTGTACGGAACGCCGGAAGCGACGATCTCCGGGTACGCGACTTGGGCGTTGTGCGCCATGTTGATCTCTGTCGTCCTCATGCTCGCGGCGACGCGCGGCGGCTCGGACGCTCGCCCCAGTTGGGCGGGCATGAAGACTCAACTTTCCTATGGGATTCCCCTCGGACTCGCGTCCATGTTCGGCGCTCTATCGACTCAGATCGACAAGTTCATGGTCTCAGTGATGTGCTCACAGGAGGACTTCGCTATCTACGTCACGGGCGCTCTGGAGCTGCCGCTTATTGGGGTGGTGACGGGGGCGATGAACGCCGTCGTGCTCCCAGAGTTAGCGAAGTTCTTCAAAGCTGGACAGCTGGATAAGATCGTCGCGCTTTGGCAGCGCGCCATGAACAAGGCGATTCTCATCTTGGCACCGGCGATGTTCACGGTGCTGCTGCTCGGCCCCGAGATTATGTCGACCCTCTTCTCTTCGACCTATGAGGCGGCGTCGGAGCCGTTCAGAATTTACGCCCTGTCGCTCCCCGCACGAGCCGCCGTCTTCGGCAGCGTCTTGATGGCCACAGATCGAACCCGCTGGGTGACCGTCGCGGCGATCCTTGGCCTCACGCTCAACGCATCGCTCAACGTCCTCTTCGTAATGTGGTTTGGGGCTTCAGGCGCCGCTTGGGCCAGCGTACTCACGACGTACCTGGTGGTCATTTATATGACCTTTCCCATGTGTCGTGCCCTGAACTGCAACTTAAGGGAGCTCATCTCCTGGGGCCATCTTGGACAGGTGATCACCGCGTCCGCTGTCCCAGCGCTCGCTCTGTATCTGGCCCGCGACTACATTGTATTGAGTCCACTCATGACCATCATCACCGTAGGCTGTGTCTACGGCCTCTTGGTCGCCATCGCCTATCGACTCGCTGGGATCACAACCTTGAGTGAGGTGCTCAACTTCTTGCGTAAGAGAGACTCCTAGAGACGTTGTTCTTAAATTTGAGAGAGAGCTTGGCCCACATCGAAAACATACTATTTTCCCCTGTGGACTCGAGGGCGACACTCTTGGTCTGGCTGTCTTTCATAACGCTGGGTGTGGGATGCAAGGACGCTGGCGATGGACCGGCGCGCCAGCGCGAGGCTGATTCAGCGTTACCGATGGTCCCCCAGCTGGCGACTCGGGCAGCACCGGGCCGATGGTTCGCTGGAGATCTACACGTTCACGCGACGGGCGCATCTAACGACACTGGTGGAGATAGCCACCCGGCCGAGATTATGAGAGTAGCCCGCGCTCGCGATCTCGACTTCATTGTCCTGACCGATCATAGCAACTCAACGGGGAGCGACCCAGACACCCTCGACGAGGATCCAGATCTGTTCAACCAAGGCCCGGAGTTCACTCACTGGGATGAGGCAGCCGAATTGAGCAACACGAGCTTCCTCATGATGGTCGGTAATGAGATCAGTCCGGTATCCGAGGACATGCGTGAGCCAACCGGCCACATCGGGTGCCTCCCCAGGCCAGGTCCTACTTTTAGACGCGACATCGAGTTTTCGGACCGACCAAGGGGTCAAGTGACAGGAGGCGAGGCCCTCGCTCAGGCTCGGGAGGCTGGATGTTACACCGTACTCAATCACCCATTCGGCATCGCACCATGGATCGCCTATGACTGGACGAGCAGGGATTATGACGCCATCGAGGTCTGGAATGGCGGGCTCAACTTCGACGTCGCTGATGAGGACGCTCTGAAAGCCTGGGCCTGCGATTTGAGTCTCGGCGGCCGTCCGGCGCTCGTCGGAGGCTCAGACAATCACCGAGTTCATATCGAGCCCCCGGGGCAACTACTCGACCCAGCACTAGGCGAACCCACAACATGGATCTGGGCAGAGGCGCTCGAACAGGCGTCCCTAATGAGCGGACTCCAGGGAGGACACACCTCCGTCAGCGACACGGGCACACCGCTAGAGCTAGACATTTTTGACCAAGATGGCGCCTGGCTCGCGATGCAAGGTGACAGCTTCGACGGTACACGCGGACGCTGGCTGCGGCTCAGAGGCGAAGCAGCGAACACCTCTGAACCTCGCTCGCTCGTGATCTACGAAATCATCCCAGACACCTGCCAGGATGCTCGCGAGCCGGGTCGCATCATCGCGCCTATGCCAGGATGGCGGGTTCTCTATGAAGAATCGGTCACCACCGGTGATATAGAGGTCATCCGTCCAATCCGGGGCCAACGAGGCCACGCCATCTTTGGAGGGATTATCCCAACAGGCGCCGTCAGCTCCCAACACCTTGGTGTGTCGCTCAGTGGGGCTGTCTACGCTGAATAAATTTTCGTTCGCCTCGAAAAATGTGACACCCGGAACACGGCCTGGCTCTAGCTAGGGTGAGGGGGCGGCCCCGTGGGCCCAATAAACATCCAAGGGATCAGTGTATTATGCGTCTACTCACGCCGACGATGTGGTGCGTCATTTTCACCCTCTTCCTCTGCGGTGCCGCCTCAGCTCAAAATGAGTGCAACGGAACAGCGTTCCAATGTGCGGTCAATGAAGCGATTGAGCGCGGCGTCGAGCGCCTACGTCAGAACGAGGCCGGCACCGGCTGGCTGGGTATCAATGGCGCTCGCAATCCTAACTTTCTCGGAGTCTTAGCGCTGATGGAGCAAAACTCTGTCCGGCATTGGGATCCAAGACCACGAGGATATGCGGGCCTCAGCGTCAATGACCAAGCGATGGTCCAACGACTGCTGCGCAACGCCATCAACGCGGACCAAGCCTTCATCGTCCCCCAGACCATCGGCTACAACTACACCGTCGGTGGCTCAATGATGGCCCTGGCGAACTACCTGGCGACTGGCGGTCCCGACGACCTGGGAGCGCGCGTGACAGCGACGGCCGCGCTGAATAACGCGGTCACCTCCGTACACACCTCTCAAGGCCAGCGTCCGCCCGGTAACATGGGCGGCTGGAACTACGAGCACCCAATGGGATTCGGAGATCAATCTGTGACCCAGTTCGTAGTCCCTGGCCTGACGGCAGCCGAGAGCTATGTGCCCGGCGCGATTGATGTTCTAGCAGACACCACGAACTTCCTTCGCGGCTCTACAAACCCCGATGGGGGCCTGTTCTATTTGTCCAATGCGAGTCAGATGACGATGACCACCGCAGGCGTCTGGATGTATCGGCTGATCGGCCTTACCGCCTCATCCCGGGAGATACAAGGCGCCCTCTCCTTCATGCAGAGGCGGTGGACCCCCGAGGACAACTTCGGGTTTAGAAACCGCGCATACTACGGGTTTTGGACCGCCCACAAGGCTCTGGAGTATTCACAAGATGACGGACTAGGCGGCGAGATATTTGAAGAAGATTTCGCTCATTACGATCCAGCTGAATGGGGCTTTCCTCAGGAGCGGCCCAGCCACTATTTCGATCTCGCCGTGACCCTGATGAATTGGCAAGAGCCAGATGGAAACTGGACCGGTCAGGTCCCGGGAAGCGCCCACGGTTTCGGTGACCGCGGCTCTCTCAACCTGTGCTTCGCGCTCCTGACTCTCGAACGAGCGACTGGCGTCTGCATGGACCCCGATGAGGACGGTCTCTGTCTAGAAGACAACTGTCCCAACATCGCAAACCCTGATCAGGCTGACGAAGATGGGGACGGGATCGGCGATGCATGTGACAACTGCCCCAAGATCCTTAACAGGAATCAGACGGACAGCGATGACGACGGCATGGGCGACTTCTGCGACCGCTACATCTGCGTTCCCGACGGTAACCCTGAGATCTGCGACGGGATCGACAATGACTGCGACGGCCTGATCGATCAGCTTCCGAACGGTCAACCTGTCGTTGCACCCTACACCTGCTCCACCGGTCTTCCTGGTGCGTGTGGTCAAGGCACGACGACCTGTAGCCCTAATGGCGCCATCGATTGCCACGCGATCACCGGACCATCGGAGGAGGAGTGCGACGGTCTGGACAATGACTGCGACGGGGTCATCGACGAGCATGTGCTGAACGCCTGTGGATGGTGTGGCGCGCTGCCCGAAGAGGTCTGCGATGCTGGTGACAACGACTGTGATGGCGTCATCGACGAGGCTCGCGACATCTGCTCTGACGGAGAGTTGTGCGTCTCCGGAGAGTGCGCCGCGCCCTGCGGTGCAGAAGGCTGCGAAGCTGATCAGACTTGCCACAACGGCGCCTGCGTCAGCCTGTGTGCTGGCGTCGAATGCAGTCACGGACAGCGATGCAATGCGGAGACGGGGCTGTGCGAGGGCGAGTGTGATTGTCCCAATGGTCAGGCCTGCGACCGAGAGGGCCGCTGTGTTCAAGCGGCCTGCGTGGGGCTCATCTGCGGTCCGAGCAGCTTCTGCAGAGATGGCGCCTGTGTCTTCTCATGCGCCGGTGTCAGCTGCACCTTTGGGGAGGCGTGCATCGATGGACTCTGTGAGCCTACGCCGTGCGGTGGGACAGCCTGCCCCGATGGTCAGGTCTGTGTCGATGAGATCTGCGGCCCTGATCCATGCGCTGAGATCGAGTGTGGCGAAGGTGAGATCTGTTTCGAAGGTCAGTGCGACTTCGACCCCTGCGACGGGGTCGCCTGTCCAGACCACCAAATCTGCGAGGTTCGCGATGGACTCGCGCAATGCGTCTCCAATTGGACCGAGGGTGGCCCAGATGTCCCAGAAGATGAGCAACAAGAAGAGGAAGATGACCCTGGCCCCAACGACCTAGACGAAGAGGACAGCCCTGATGCCGGCGTCCTCGGCGATGATGAGCCAGCAGACCCCGACGTAGGGCCGAGGCTAGACCCAGGCTCCAACGCCGGGACAGATCATGAGCGGTCAGGGGATCTTGAGACAGACGCCGCCGGCTGTGGGTGTGATCTCAATCGGTCGACGAGCGACGCGCCGATTCAACTCGCCCTCCTCTCCCTCTGCCTCTTGGGCTTTCGGAGACGACGGAGACCAAACCTCTAGCCTTCGAGGCTTCCAAGAAAATCACTGGATGAGACCGGTGACGCATAGAGCGGGAAAATGTTCTCGCAATAGAACTGCTGCTCAAAGTTCGTTCGAGCCGCGGTGCAGTCGGTCAGGATCGTAACATTCATGCCACGCTCATGGGCTGCTCGTGCGGTGGAGTCGATGCAGATGGAGGTCACAGCGCCAGCCAGGACCACGTTCTCGATCCTCTTGGTAGATAAGACCATGTCTAGGTCAGTATTCGAGAACGCGTTAAGCCCTCGCTTACCTGGAACGGTCATTCGCCGGGCGCCCAAGCGATCGATGTTGTGGATGGTCTCTGACCCCTTTGTGTCGACCTTAAAAGCGCCCACGTCCTTGATCACCTTCAGAATGCCCACAGGGTTAATCAGCTCGCCATAGTCATCCGTGAAGTGAATGGGCGTGTCGATGATGGTAATGCTGGTGTCGACGACGGCGTCGAGCAGGCGGTCTGTATTCTCCAGAATACGGTTCGTCCGTACGGACTCCTCGATCGCGCCGCGCAAGATCCCATCCTCGGCGAAATAATCGTTTTGGTATCCGATCAGGATTAAGGCTGTGTTGTCTGAGTTCATATGTGTCTCGTCTCCGTCATATTGTTTGCTGCTTCGCGCAGTGAGGACGCCCAATTGAGCATTACTCTCACTGCTCCTCGTCATTTTCTCCCTGCTCACTGGAGGCCTGCTCCGCGAGTCGTGTCTCAAGATCTCGAATCTTCTGTCGCTCGTCTCTGAGCTGCTCCATGAGCCGATATTGTATCTGGGTTTGTAGCTCAGCGACCTCCACTGGAGTGAGCTGAGCTCGATTCAAACCGTTCTCATTGATCGTGTTCTGATCATCTTTGACAGTCAAAGGCAGAATCTCTGACTCTCCTGGCAGCAAGGCGCCATCACCACTCACGCTCTGGGAATATGCCTCTACCGACATCCCCTCGCGTAGGATCTCTTCTACCGTTCGTTCTACGGCCGTGTACGTTGTCGCTTCGAAGGTAGGGCGTAGCGCTTCGTACATCTCCTCCGCGGATTGAAACCGGGCGTTGGGGTCATCGTCCGTCGCCCTCAAAAACCATTCATCAACCCCATCCGCGACCGCCACTAGAGAGCTTGGCATTGGAGGTCGTTCTGTGGCGATCTTGAGCAATAGATTAATGGGACTAGCTCCGATGAAAGGCCGCTGCCCACAGAGCATTTCGAAAGCCATTATCGCCAAAGACCACAGGTCGGAATGCACCGTCGAGTCACCGTCTCGGAGCCGCTCAGGGCTCATATACGCAGGAGTACCCACCAACATGCCCTGACGGGTCTGCAGCTCGAAGGACTCCTCGACAGAGAGGTTCATGGGCTTCGCTAAACCAAAGTCCATTAATTTGATGCCCCAACCACCGTCTCGAGGGAGGACGAAGATGTTGCCGGGCTTAATGTCGCGGTGAACAATCTGCGCCTCATGGGCGCTGTTCAGCGCGGCCACCACCTGCCGCAAGATCCGGTTCGTGTCCGTGACTCCAAGTGGCCCGCCTGCGCTATTTGACATCTCTTAGAGTGAGACCACGCAGTCGCTCCATG
>CALELH010000336.1 GCA_937902595.1 uncultured Myxococcales bacterium | reverse complement strand
GTGGCATCGTCCGGGGGTTGGTCCCAGCCATCCTTAATACTTGGCTCAAGGGAGCGGGGAGACAGCCAGGTAAGTTAAAGATGCCCTGAACACCCGGGCGAAGCGCCAGCTCCACGGCGCGAGCGACGTCCTCTTCATGAATCACCTGAATCATGGGGTCATAGCCAGCCATAGCCCACGGGCGCTTAAGGCGTAGATAGTTGCTTGGCGCGTTGCGTACGGCCCCAATGATATGGACTGGACGTAGGATAACCGTCTCGATCTGCGGGTGCTTCCAGAAGAAGCTCTGACCCAACATGTCGACACCGATGAGATCGCGAATATCGCTGAACCGCTCCCCTCCCATCAGTGGGGCGTCCTCCGTCAAGAACTGAGTATTGTCGGCGCGCGGACCGTACACATTTGCGCTGCTCAGCATGATCAACTTCTTGACGCCATGCTTGACGCAATGCGCCATCACGCGGCTCGTTCCTTGAATGTTGAACGTATAATGCTCAGCGCTGCTCGCTCGCGGATCGTGAATCACGTTTAGATGAATCACTGCATCGAACTTGTGCTTTCTAAAGATCGATTCACAGCGCTTGCGGCGAATGTCGATGCAGTGAAACTCGACGTCCTTGGGTGCATGCCGACAGGGTCGTCGATCAATACCCACGACCTCATGACTGCGATGAAGCAGCCCGGCCACTAGACCACCGAAGCGGCCGCTAATACCCGTCAGAGCGATCTTTAGCCGAGGTGTCTTGGCCGTCATCTAAAGAACCCCTCGCGCTCGTCCAAGCCTCGACGTAGCAGGCCATCAATAGACTCCTTAACCTGAGTCACCTTGATCGCTATCTCCGATTCGTCTTCCTCGGGATCTCCTTCAAAGTAGAGCGGTGTCCCAAAATAAATACGATACTTAACCGGCAACGGCAGGAGCCCAATGATCGGGATGAAGGCGTTCAAGATCACAGGGAACGCCGGCAGTCCTAGACTCTTGGCTACAGAGTCAAGATTCCAAAAGGTCGGATATTGCTCCTCAGCTCCCACCAAACCAACGGGAACGATCGGCGTCTTTGTCTCCAAGGCGAGTCGCATGAATCCATGACCGAACTCTTGTAGGTTATAGGCCTTGTCATAGGTCTTACTGATGCCACCAGCGCCTTCAGGAAAGGCCAGCACCGAATAGCCTTCCTTCAACAGGTGGCGGCAGTTCTCCGGCGTGCCGAGAACCTGACCCAATCGTGAGAAGAACACGCTCAAGTAGGGTAGCGAAGGAACCAATCTCTCAACCATTGAACGGGGAGCACGAGGCGGATCCGCCTCCAGCATCAAGCCTGTCACGATCATGGCTGCGTCGATCGGTATCTGACCGCTGTGGTTCGCAATGAACAAAGCCGGCCCCTCGGGCAGCTTATCTAATCCGAATGATTGAGCCCTAAACCAACGCTGATAGAAGAAGGCTGCGACCGGTAATACCCACTTCAGATGCTCGGGACTAAAGCCAAAATCATCGGTCTCACGACCTCCGAGGTGGACCTCCAGTGCATCCAGTCGCTCAAGTACATCGTCCCCAAGCTGGGACTCAATGAACTCGAGAGCGGCGACTTTGGCGCTGTCCAGCATCCTGGCTCCTATTCTAATCTCTGGTCGATTCTAGCCGTTACGGCGGCGTATACAACGACCTTACTCTTGTCGTCGACACCAGTGTTCATCAATACTCCTTCATAATGACTCGGAGTGACAATGAAACTTAGCGAACTTTGCCCTGTCGACCTGCCTCCCGCCGACTTACCGATCGAGGTCGTGATCGGGCCAACAGCGAGCACTCAGCTCGCCGAGGTCGCTGGTCGGTATCTGGGAGAGCGCCCTCTTGTCTTGGCAGATCCAGACACTTGGGCAGCCTCTGGTCAACCAAAGGTGAATGGGGCGCTGCACCTCTTAGACGCTCACCCCCACGCAGATGACGACACCGTCGAGTCGGTGCGGCGCGCCCTCCATGGGCACACAGGCGTCCTCGCTATCGGCAGCGGAACCATCAACGACTTGGCAAAACGAGCAGCTCATCTCGAAGGGCGTCCGTACGTCGTCCTCGGTACTGCCGCAAGCATGAACGGCTATGCGAGCGGTATCGCCGCGATCCTCAGCGATGGTCTGAAGACCACTGTGCCTGCTCGCCCCCCTATGGCGATCATCCTCGACACCAAGATTCTAGCGGAGGCTCCGCCTCGACTTACCCAAGCCGGTCTGGGCGATCTGATGAGTAAACCCGTCAGCGACTCTGACTGGTGGCTGGCTAATGAACTGGAGGGAAGCGGCTATAGTGAGCTTCCCAGTCAGATTGTCGACCACGCCGTCACCGCCGCCATCACCGCGGCCTCTGGTTTGGCGCAGGGTGATCAAGAGGCACACGGTGCCCTCGGCAAAGCCCTCGTGCTCAGTGGTGTGGCCATGGTCGTCGCTGGCAGCAGCAGTCCGGCGAGTGGAGGAGAGCACCTCCTCAGCCATCTGTGGGACATGGAGCGACTCTCGGCTGGCCAAGAGACTCGGCTCCATGGCGCCCAAGTCGGGGTGACAACATGCATCACCTCCGCACTGTATCAACGTCTCATCGCCCTTGAAGAGGTACAGTTGCCAGAGCGTCCAACATGGGCAGCAGAGGCCGCAAGAATCACTCGAGAGCATGGACAGCTCGCCAACGTCGTTCTGGCCCAGTCTGAGAAGAAGTTCTCTCGATCAGCCGCGCGCGCTGAGGTCCTCTCCAGTCGCTGGCCTCAAATCCGTGCTGGTCTGGCTGCTCGCGCGCTTCCGAGCCCGAGGGAGATTAGAGAAGCCCTCGACGCGGCTGGCGCGCCAAGCACTCTGGCCGCTCTTGATGAGCCGCGGAAAAACGCGGCCCGCATATTCAGGTTGGCGCGGGACATCCGTGACCGTGTGACAGTCCTCGATCTTGCCTTTGAGCTTGGCGTCTTACCGCAAGCTATCGAGGATGTGCTGACCGAGGCCGGGGTCTAGCTAGAATTCGAGAGTCGCGATGGCTTCAATTCTGACCTATGCTCAAGCAGATTCCGCGAGGTCAATGTGATCCAGAGCCCCCCTAAACTGCGCAGAGCCCATCTCTTGGGGCTGCTCATCTCCCTGTCAGCGGCGCTTGGCTGCTCAGACCAATCTTCTGGAGCCGAGGTACGTCAAGATGAACGCGACACCTCCGTGCGTCTCCAACCGGAGTCCGATGGGGGCAAGCTCGATATGCTTGTGCCTCTCTTCGACTCGATGGGGGGTGACCAGCCCATTGAGGACGGCGGCGCACTGGACGCGCAACCGTCTACGGACCCTCGGCAGGATGGCGGACGTGGTTGCGAAAACGGTGCGACCCGATGTGGTGAGAGCGGAGAGATCGAGCGATGCGATGACCTGGACGGCGACGGGGTGTCTAGTTGGGAGGCCATCTCACTCTGCGCCGTCGGAGAGCGATGCCTCGATGGCCGCTGCGTCGACGGTGCGTCCAGCCCCTGTGAGGATCGCTGCCAAGCCGAAGAGACGCGCTGCGTCGGTGACTTCTTCCAGGAATGTGAGCGCTCGGATGATGGGTGTTGGTCATGGTCACGATCCACAAGCTGCCCGCTGAACGCCCGTTGCCAGGATGGTGTGTGCGTCCCCGATGATCGCTGCGATGACCAATGTCGAAACGGAGAGAGCTTATGTGATGGCGAGCTGCTCAGGCGATGCGTCGGAGGTGGCGATGGCTGCTTTGTCTGGGCCCCCGCAGAAGAGTGTCCCGAGGGCCTTCGATGTCGTCTGGGCCAATGTCGCTGCGATGACGCCTGCCTCGTCGGGCTCGTGGAGTGTACGGAAGACGGCCCTCGCCGCTGTCTCAGGATCGATGGATGTGGACAATGGGGTGAGCCGGAACCCTGTCCAGGAGATCAGGAGTGCAGGAACGGGTTCTGCGTAAACGCTCCCTGTAACCATGAGTGTATCGCGCCGGGACAACGCCAGTGCGATGCCGACCAAATTCAGACCTGCCAGAACGACGCACAGGGCTGCCGCGTCTGGGGCCCCGCGCAACCATGCGACGGCGACCGAGTG
>CALELH010000335.1 GCA_937902595.1 uncultured Myxococcales bacterium | reverse complement strand
TCTTAGGGTTGCGGCCCACTCGAGGCATTCGTTGCTTTACCTGAAAGCTACCTAGACCACGGATCTCGATCCGCTCGCCGCGGGTAAGCGCATCAGCCATAGAATCGAAGATCGCGTTGACGGCGCCCTCGATGTTTCTGCGGGTCCAAGCGGTCTCGCTGGCTGCGACTCGCTCAATCAACTGGCTCTTGGTCATCTCTCTCAACTCCTGCCGAACCTTCACGTGGCTATCGGCATACAAAGTTTCAAATAAACAAGGGAGGATGGACGCGCCCCCTCAAGAGAGCGCGTCACACATGCCCTTCTCTACTCTTCTTCCTCGAGCTTCTTCAGCTGATCACCGAAGACGTCTCCCAGCGACGCTGTGCTCTTACCCTGCTTCTCGAGGTATGAACTCACGTCAGGTGAGTCACCGTCAGCAACGTGCTTAAGCGAGAGGCCAATCTTACGCTCTTCACGATCTACCGAGATGATCTCAGCGGTGACCTCCTGGCCCTCGCTCAGGATGTCGGCAGGATTGTTGACACGCTCAGTGGACATCTCGCTGACGTGAATCAAGCCCTCGACGCCGTCCTCCAACTGCATGAACGCACCGAAGTCGTGGATCTTGGTAATCTTACCTGCGACCACACGGCCAATCGTGTACTTGTTGGGGATCTCGGCCTCCCAAGCATCAGGCGTAAGCTGCTTGATACCCAGGCTAAAGCGCTCATTGTCGACGTCGATGTTGAGAACCACCGCCTCAACCTCGTCACCCTTCTTGAACATCTCAGATGGGTGCTTGACCTTCTGTGTCCAAGACAGGTCACTGATGTGAACCAGCCCGTCGATACCGTCCTCGATTCCGATAAAGATACCGAAGTCCGTGATGTTACGGATCTTGCCGAGGATGCGCGTACCCATTGGGTAACGCTCATGGAGCAATGTCCATGGGTTAGGCTCGATCTGCTTCATGCCCAAGCTGATGCGCTTGCTCTTAGGATCGATGTCGAGAACGATCGTCTCCACCTCATCTCCGATGGCGACCATCTTGGATGGGTGCTTAACGCGCTTCGTCCAGGACATCTCGGAGATGTGGATCAGACCTTCGATGCCCTGCTCCAACTCTACGAAAGCGCCGTAGTCGGTCAAGCTGACGATCTTACCGGTGACACGATCACCGACCTGATACTTGGACTCAGCCTGGCCCCATGGATCCTCAGTGATCTGCTTGAGACCCAAAGATACACGCTCGGTCTCAGCGTTGAACTTCAACACCTTGACCTGGATCTCGTCACCAACCTGAACCATCTCAGATGGATGATTGACACGGCCCCAGCTCATATCGGTGATGTGTAGCAGGCCGTCGATTCCACCGAGGTCGACGAAGGCACCGTACTCGGTGATGTTCTTCACGGTACCGGTGAGGACGCTGTCCTCCTCGATCATCGTGAGGGTCTTCGTCTTCATGGAGGCACGCTCGCGCTCCAATAGGACGCGGCGGGAAAGAACGATGTTTCCACGACGCTTATTGAACTTGATAACCTTGAAGTCGTACTCCTGGTTGAGGAACTTCTCCAAGTTACGAATCGGACGAATGTCGACCTGGCTACCAGGGAGGAAAGCCTTAACCCCGATGTCGACCGAGAGACCACCCTTAACGCGGGTGATGACGCGACCCTTAACCAGCTCGTCGCGCTCGCAGGCGATGCTGATCTGGTCCCAGACTCGAAGGCGCTCAGCCTTATCCTTAGACAACTCGACGAGTGCGTCGTCGTCGTCGTCTGCGTGGTCAACATAGACCTCAACGGTGTCACCAGGGGCAACGGAGACCTCGCCCTCGTCGTTCCGGAACTCGGAGAGAGGAATCTGGCCTTCGGCCTTGTAGCCGATGTCTACAACTACATAGTCCTTGGTGACGGAGAGCACGCGTCCATCGACGATCTCGCCAACCTTAAACTCTTGGCTGGCCTGAAACTGCTCGAAGAGTTCTGAGAAGGAGTCGCCTTCACTCTTCTTCGCTTCACCTGAATCTTCTAGGATTTCCGTGCGGTTACGGAGGTCTTCAATACTGACGGATTGGTATTCCATGATCTCTAACTACAGCCCCGGGTTCGTTAAACACTGAGAACGATTCGGGCAGAGGCTAAGTCCCGGAGTTCTCTGACAATGGGGCCGGTAAATACGCGAGTAGGCGAATTCTGTAAAGCCTTTAGCGGTATCGTTTTTCTGTTTTTCTTGAAGAATCGTGACCGAGCCGCTGAAAAGGCGGGTCAAGGATCGGTGCTGCCCTCATTAATGAATGTCCCTGCCACACCGACGCTCTGCGATAGAGCGACCGTCGCCTCGAAGGCTCCACTGGCGAGATCGTCAGGGCCCGCGACGATCACCACTCCATCCACGAGCGAGAGCAGAGCGTCCCGGTCTGCGTACGCTGATATGGGGGGTCCATCGATGAGAACCAGGTCTGAGTTCGTGCGTAGATCTTCAACAATGGAGATGATCGCCTCTTCATAAATCAAATCATTGGGCGTGTTCTGTTCTAAAGGAACCAAGTTCAGTCGCCGCCCCAACATGTATACATCGAAACTTGCGCCCGGGTCCCTCCGCCGTTGGCGAACAGCGCTCCCCACCCCTTTGACGTCGAGCAGGCCCATACGTGGTCCAAGAGCAGGCCGACCGAAAGACAGATCCATCAAGGTCACCCGGCTTTGCTCGGCGAGCGCACTCGCCAGGTTGATACAGGCCATGGACGTCCCTCGGCCTACCCGACACCCGGTCATCCACAGGACGGCGCCTGGCTTCTGAGTGTCTCGCAAAGCGTCGGCTGCCTGACGAAAGATCTGACATTCGGGGCGATCGGGACCATGGAAGAAATACAGCTGCCCGTCGACCGCGCCCGGCTCCAACTTTGGCCGAATGTAACGAAGGCTCGCCCCAGTCATTCGTGTATCCCGAAACATGTCAATGCGTGCGCGTGGAAGTTTATCCTCCCATGCGCGGCGCAAAAATAAAAAAAGCCGAAGCCATTTCTGGCTTCGGCTTTGGAGCGGGAAACGGGATTTGAACCCGCGACTTCAACCTTGGCAAGGTTGCACTCTACCACTGAGTTACTCCCGCCTGAGCGAGCGGACTTTTAGCAGCGACTTCGTCCAGTTGGCAACAAAAAAATGCGTCAAGGTGATGGTCCTCTCAAACATCGGGCTCGTATTGCGTGCTTGAAAGCCATTCTGCCCCCGAAAAACTGGCACTTTTTCGCCGAAAAGCGCGGCCGCTAGAGGCCTTTAATAATCGTATCCTTACCGACCAAATCATCCCTACTGTCTACATAATCGGTTGTAAAATGGAGTCCCCGGCTCTCTTTTCTAAGCTGAGCCGAGCGGACCATGAGCTCTGCGACCAAGACGAGGTTACGTAGCTCCAATAGGTCTGGGGTCACCCGGTAATCCCAATAATACCTGTGAATCTCCTCGGTCAGGAGGGCGATACGTCGTCGAGCTCGCGCCAAACGTCCGTCGCTCCGAACGATCCCGACGTAGTTCCACATCAGATGCCGAAGCTCATTCCAATTCTGATAGATAACGACCGCTTCATCAGGCTCGCGCGCTGCGTACGGCTTCCACTCAGGCAGTGAGGCTGGCTCCGGCGCTACGCCAGCCGTTCTTTGAGCGATGATAGATAGAGCGGCTCGATGCGCGAACACCGCCCCCTCAAGGAGGCTATTGCTGGCCAAGCGATTTGCACCATGAAGTCCCGTGCATGCGACCTCTCCGATCGCATAGAGACCATCGACGGTCGTCTGACCATCCGTGTCCGTTACAACCCCTCCACATAGATAGTGCGCGGCCGGCACCACAGGGATTGGGTCTCTCCGCATATCAATGCCAAGATCGAGGCAGCGCTTAAAGATATTTGGAAACCGATCTCGTAAGAAGTCGCCATCAATGTCCGTCATGTTCAGCCAGACATGCTTAGATCCGGCCTTCTTCAGCTCGCTGTCGATCGCTCGAGCGACAACATCCCGAGGCGCTAGACTCGCGAGCTTATGATACGGGTCCATGAATGGCACGCCGCCATCCAACTCCAAGACACCACCCTCACCCCTCAGCGCCTCACTAATCAAGAAGCTGTTCGCCGAAGGATGAAACAAGCAGGTCGGATGAAACTGAAAGAACTCTAAGTTTGCGACGCGCGCCCCAGCCCGATACGCCATGGCGAGTCCATCACCCGTCGCGATGTCCGGGTTACTGGTATATCGATAGACCTTGCCGGCTCCACCGGTCGCGAGCACCACATGACTCGCAGAGACAGTGGTCACGACCCCAGTGCGG
>CALELH010000334.1 GCA_937902595.1 uncultured Myxococcales bacterium | reverse complement strand
TCGACAGCACCTTCCTGCTGAAGGTCGCGGTGGAGACGCTCGGAGAGCGCGCCATGGGAATCACCGCGATCTCTCACAGCTATCCGGAGTGGGAGCTCAAGGAGGCGCGCACCTTGGCCCAAGAGATGGGCGCCAAAATGATCGAGGTGAAGACACATGAGATGGATCGCGCTGAATACCGCGCCAACGCTGGGGACAGATGCTACTACTGCAAAGCCGAGCTCTTTGAGGTCGCCCAGATAGAAGCTCTGCGACTCAATGTTGAGCATCTGTGCTACGGGGCCATTCCCGACGATCTCGGAGACCACAGACCCGGCATGTCTGCCGCGAGCGAGCGACAGGTGAGCGCCCCCCTGATCGATGTCGGCCTCTCAAAAAAAGAGATTCGGATGCTGTCTAAGCGGATGGGGCTCCCGACCTGGGACAAGCCTGCGACCGCGTGTCTCTCGAGTCGATTTCCATATGGTACCGAGATCACTCCAGAGCGAATTGAACAGGTTGGCCGTTGTGAAGAACGCGTCAGACTACTGGGGTTTCGGCACTTTAGAGCACGATATCACGGGGATCTGGTTCGACTTGAGTTCGGTACGGACGAGCTTAACGTGATCTGCGCAGATGCTGGATTAAGGGACAAGCTCGTCGGCGAGTGTAAAGCGACTGGCTTTAGGTTCGTCACCGTCGACCTGCAAGGGTACCGCCAGGGCAGCGCTAACCCTCTCATCATGATCGGCGAAGAGCGTCCCTAGCGGACATCCTGTCGAAGAGTGAGACCCAGGTACCAAGTCTGACCATCTATATCGTAGCTACCTACGGGGTTCGCCTCGTCCCGCTTGATCATTCCCCGCTTCTCTAAGACGCCGAGTTGACCACTCATCTCAATGGCTAATGGGCCCTGGCCGGACGCCCACGGGTTCGCGAAAGTCCAGCTGGCTCCTAACCCAATTTGATGCACATCGGAGTCTGCAAAATTTTGGGTCTCGCTCTGAACAGGGAGTGGTGTCGGCAAGAAAGCGTAACCAGCCCGAAGTAGCCAAGCGGGCCCGAGGGACCACTCAGCTCCGATCCTCGGTGTCAAAGTGTCTGAGGCCGACAACTCGAGCTGATTGTCTGCGAAGGCCGCTGAGCCCAAATCGAGACCACGACCATCCAACTCTCCCAGAAAAATGCCGCCAGGATCGGGCGCCTGACTCCATCGCTCCCAGACCAGATCGACCATGAGCCGACCGGCCGACATAAACGCCCATGAGGTTCCGAATGTCAGGCGTTCTGGCTGATACAAGGACTCACCGAGTACAGCGGTGTCAAAGTATCCGACTTCGCTGATCAGAGCCCGAACAGACAGGTCATACGTTAAGGCCAACTCTTGTCGATAGGAGAGCGACGCAGCAAAGGAAGGCGCGGGATGAAAATTAAGACCAGCGACGAACGCTTTGCTGGGAGCGATTTGCGATTCCAGCTCGTCTCTGACGAACCTACGAGTCGCGAGATCTACCTCGATCACGGACCCACCGGATAAGCTCGCGACGGAATGGACCCCGATCCCAGCGGACAGCCAGTCAAAGACACGCATCGCGAGCCCGACTCCAAACGCGAGTGACTCAGGCTGCGAATCAAACCGGTAAAGGTGCGGCTCGCTGCGGTCAAAAATCTCTACTCTAGTCATCCCCTTGAGCGGAGTTGACATCAAAACTCCGACGGCGAACCGATTTCCAATGCGCGCCCCTAATGGGAACAGAGCGCCGACATGAAAGTTCGTGATGGACTCCGGGAGATGCTTGGTGAAGGACGCGCGCTCATTCGTGCCTGACCCAGTGATGCTGAAGTTCGGCGCGATCAAATCCACGCCAAAACCGACCTGTGGTCCATCGGCCCCCGTCAGCCCTGCTGGATTATAGTGAGTGGCGGCGTAATCGGCACGCTGCGCTGACATCGCACCGGCGAGCGCCGCCCCTTTCGCCCCGACTCCATACAACTCAAAAGGACTGGCCCCAACATGAGTCGCGGTCAAGAATGCGAGGGTAAAACAGGCGCAACCAATTGAGTTGGCCCACCTAAAGCGGAGCCCGAGGCCCGCATCAATCATCTAAGATCTCAGCAGCGATATCCACGGCTCGAGCAGAATGCGTAATGGCACCCACGGCGATAATCTGCGCGCCGGCCTCCGCATATTCGCGGATATTCTCGAGACCGATGCCTCCGCTCGCCTCCAAGATGACATTCGCCGGAGCTTTCTCAGCGATGGAGCGAACCCCTTCCGGGGTAAAGTTATCAAGCATGATGACGTCCGCCCCCGCCTCTACAGCCTCATCAAAACCGTGCTCAGTCTCGACCTCCACCTCTATCCGAAGCGAGTGAGGCGCGTCGCTCCTGGCTTGAGAAACAGCCGCATGGACGCCACCGGCAGCCCGCAGGTGATTGTCCTTGATCAAGATTCCACCATCGAGCCCCGCTCTGTGATTTGCGGCGCCCCCAACGCGAGTCGCGTACTTGTCGAGGGCTCTATAACCAGGGAGTGTCTTGCGCGTGTCTACAAGCTTTGCGCTCGTCCCATGGATCTCATCCACATACCGGCGAGTGAGCGTCGCTACACCTGATAGACGCTGCAGAAAATTAAGCATGGTGCGCTCTAGAACCAAGAGCTCAGCGAGCTCCCCGCGCAGGACAGCCACCTCTCCCCCCGCCTGAAGCGGCGCGCCTTCATCACACGACCACTTCAGCTCAACGTGCCGTGGCCCAAAACGAGCGATGATACGTTCGACGATAGGCTGTCCACAGAGAACCAATGGCTCACGAGCGACGATGTTCATCGTGGCGGCGGCGCCGATGGGGATGAGGGCGTCCGCCGTGGCGTCTCCGCATCCGATATCTTCGGACAAGGCTATGTCGATCAAGGCGTCGATGAGCGGGGATGGTGTGAAACGAATCATGTCTCTTCTCTAATCCTTTACGGAGTGTGGAGCAATACACGGATGCCGCTTTATCAAGTGTTCGGGTGGAATTGCATCGCGTCCACGTGTGTTTCATGCAAGAAACCTGATTCGTAAACGGAGGCGGACCCTATGCTGCTCTATGCTCTTATTCTTGGATTGGCCCAGCTCATCCCTTCGGGACCAAAGCCGACAGCAGAATCTCTAGAGACGTTAGCTCGAAGCGCTCTCAAACGCGTGGAGCAAATGCGCAAACAGCCTTTGAGCAGGCCTCTTAAGATGGGCGTGAAGTCAAAACCCCAAATTAAGAAGTTCATCTCTCGTCGAATGAATGAAGAGTATGGCCCAGCTAAGATCAAGGCCGAGGGCGATCTGCTTCGCCTACAAGGCTTGCTCCCTATGGGGACGAATTATAGCTCCTTGATCTCGGGTCTTCTGACAGAGCAAGTAGCAGGCTTCTATGACCACACGCGTCAGGAACTCCATATCGCGGATTGGCTGCCTAACATGATTCAAGGGCCGGTTATGGCGCACGAGATCTTCCACGCCATCCAGGATCAAGAGTGGGGCGCGGGGAAGCTCATAGACTCAAAGCGATATAGCCATGACGAGGTCCTTGCACACGCAGCGTTACTAGAAGGCGACGCGACGGCGGTCATGGTGAATTACTCACAGCCTCCCGGCGCTTCGGACATCACTCTGTCTTCAATGGCCGTTCAGATGATCGCGGCGTCACTCCCTATGCAGATGTCCAGCCCACAGTATCCCGTCATGGCCGCCGCTCCCGATTATATGAAGCAGTCGCTCATCTTTCCGTATCAGCAAGGATTCTTGTTCGTCGCGGCCCTACGTAATTCAGGGATGAGCTGGGATCGTATGCGGGATGTCTATCGAGAGCCCCCCAGCTCCACTGAGCAGATTCTTCACCCTAAGAAATACTTCCCGAACCGTGATCTTCCGAGCGTCGTTAAGCTACCTTCCCCCCTCTTGACTGGATATGAGACCAGCTGGACTGGAGTCGCAGGCGAGTTCCATATGCGCCAACTCTTGCTGCGACACTTACCTATAGGTGAGGCAGTAGCTGGAGCAGAGGGTTGGGATGGGGACCATACGGTCGTGCTCAGCAAGGGCGCGAAGACCGTCGCTGTCACGTTGTCCACATGGGACTCGACTGATGACGCCGCCGACTTCGTAGAGAGACTCAAGCAGCGGAACGAGAAGGCCACAGAGAGCAAGGTCACACTGAGAGTTCATCAGCAGGAACTCAACGTAGCATACGCTTTCTCTAAGGACCCTAAGCTCGCTGAGCTCGCGATGGACCGGGCCCTATCAACAGGAAAGGTGGAACGGCGGTGACTGACGCTCTGCTTCAGGGCTGGCCATATCTCGTGGCGGCCTACCTGATAGGCTCAATTCCAACAGGGGTCCTCTTTGGGCGACTCGCAGGCCGCGATCCGAGAGAAGAAGGGAGCGGGAACATCGGTGCATCCAATGTAGCCCGCGTCCTGGGTAAGAAGTGGGGTGCTGCGACCCTAATCGTCGATGTCGCTAAAGGAGCGATGCCCGTCTATTTGACGCAGCACTACGCCGCGCCGGATGTCGCCCTGGCTGCGGGGGGGCTGGCGGTACTAGGACACTGCTATCCCATCTGGCTTAAGTTTGCCGGAGGTAAGGGCGTGGCGACGGCGTTTGGAGTCATGCTCCCTGTTCTGCCTGTCATCGCGATGATCGCGGCGATGACGTGGATTACCGTGATCTACTTTACGAGAACACCCGCCATCGGCAGTCTGGCCGCGGCCGCTCTTTTTGTCGCTCTGCCTCAGCTCAATCATCACCCCATCGGGGTTCACCTCTTTACCTTAACCATCGCCATCGTCATCCTGATCAGACACACAAGTAATCTTCGGACCCTCAAGAGCCGCTATACTGAGAAGAAGAAGAAGAAGGGCCGGGGGAGACGATGAGCGAAATAGACATTCGCTTCACAAATGATTTTAAAGAGGCCTGCCGTCTCAGGGATCAGGGCTACGAGCCTATCGAGTGCGCTTTCGGCCAATACGGATCGGTGCTTGGTCCTCTCTGTATGGATCATCACGGGACAGAGAGCCATCGTGAAGGGGTGGCGCTCCGTGCATGTAGGGACGCATACGGCGCCCGAGCCGATGACCTCAGATTTGTCGTCACCGGAGCCCCCGACGCCGACGCAGTGCTATCGATCATCGCATTGTCAGCGCTCGTGGAGCCTGAGCGCCTGGATGCAAACTTCTACGAATTGGTGAACGAATACGACACTGATCCCATCGGTATCGATCTCACAGAGTCAACGCTGGGTACTCGACTTGCCTGGTTCAATCAGCTCCCTCACCTCAGCCAGAGCGAAGCGGGTTTTAGGACCGCCATCGAGGCGATGCTGAGACTACTAAATGATGATGTATCGAACCAAGAGCTTCGGAAGGTCGCCAGAGCAGACCAAAACCGACGCAAGGTCGCGTCCCAGGGGATTCTGGCCTGCTATGCCGAGTCGGGCCAACAACTACCGCTGCCAGAAGATCTGCTGGCCGAACCTGTGAGGCGTGATGTCGCGGCGAAGGCCCACCCCTCACGAGTGCTGGTCGTACAGAGCGTCGTCTGGGGTTTCGATCTTTGGTATCGAGCGGCCCCTGTCGTCGTGAGTCACGCTGCGCGCTTGGAGAAGGTCACCATCGGGTGTCCCGACATGCCCACCGCAGAGCGTCTCTTCGGCCCAGGCGGGCTCATGAATGTCTGGAAGGAGCTCGGACGAGGTTGGGGTGGCCGAGAGTCCATTGGTGGCAGTCCACGCGGACTCTCACTCGAGCTCTCAGATGCACACAAGGTCGCCCACGCGATACTGGACCTATTGCGTCGCTCTAATCGTCCTGCTTCTTGACAATAATGAGGTGGTTGTAGCCTCTGAGGAAGAAGTTACTCTCAACGGCAGACCGTTTGCGATTCCCCATCTTCAGGCTCTTGTTGTGCCGTACTACGCACACATGGTCGACGATGCGAAAATGCTCTGACAGTAAGAAGACTGTGCGCGCTCCGATGGGTTGAAACCCTGTCTTTTTGTCCCAGACATCACACAGGTAGACCGCCATATAGCGTCGATCTTTGAGGACCCTATGGCACTCCCCAAACACCTCAGAGAGCGCCCCATAATAGTCATTCTCCGAGGCATCAAGCTTCCCGATACATCGAGGGTCATCACTGTATTTGAGGTTGGTTGAATAGGGTGGGTCCACGAAGACGAAGTCGACGGTCTCATCGTTTAACGGAATGCTCCGAGCATCCGCCAGCCTGATGTCATCTCTAAACGGTTGTAGATCGAAGCCTCTACCTACTCTCCCAAGATCGGCGGCCACGTCGATGGTGGTACCAGAGCCACACATTGGATCGACGACAACATCCCCCTTACGGGTGTAGCGCTCGAGGAGATTCCAAATCACATAGGACGGAGTGGCGCCGGCGTAGCGCGCGCTGCCCTGCGTTCCCTT
>CALELH010000333.1 GCA_937902595.1 uncultured Myxococcales bacterium | reverse complement strand
TAACTCTGCCGACTCCGCTACGTATCCAGTCTCTTCAGAGAGCTCCCTCAGGGCCGCCTCGACGAACGCCTCGCCCGGATCTACGAGTCCACCGGGGATCTCGAGAGAGATGGACTCAGTTCCGTGACGGAATTGGCGGACCATAACGACCTCATCGTCAGGCGTGAGCGCGATGACGTTCACCCAATTGGGGCTGTCGATGACGGTGAACACCCCCTCACGGCCGGAGGGGGGGTGGACCGCCCTGTGGCGGTGGGCTGAGAAGATCGCGTAGTCCGTCGACTCTCCACGCTCTAGGATTCGCCAAGTGAGATCGGAGTCTGCCACGCTCAGTATACACGGCCAAAGATGGTGTACGTGGCGAGCAAAGTCTCCAGCAGGTCGATGTGATCCTGGAGCTCGTACCGAGCCCGATAATAGGCCCGGCCATAGGCCGCCTCCTGGGCCTCGTCATCGTCGAAGCGGTACCAATTGCTCAGGGCTTGATTATAGGCAGACGCGAGCTCTTGGCCTCGTTTAACCAGGCGGACCGCACCAATATCGCCTGAGTTGCCATAGAGGCAACTCGCGGGAACGCAGCTCCCATCGATGCAGGTACTCCCAACGGCGCAGCTGCCCAGTGGGTTGCGGGGGTTACAGGCTCTCGGCTCACGGCACGCCGCTTCGTTCTCTGGTACGCAGTTGCCGCGATCATCACAGACCTCGCCCGCGTCACAGTTGTTCTCATCTTCGGAGCAGTCCGTGAGACAGAAGTTTCCATCAGAGCCGTCCATGGGCTGGCACCAGGTTCCGCCATACTCTCCGTTGTATCCCGCACACTCACGGTCATCTTCACACGGGCTACACAGGCCTCGCTCACCCGCCAAGACAAAGCGATCAAGCTCGGGGCAGTTACTCTGGACGGCTGCGTAAGAGACGCCTGAGACCGGGTTCGTAAAAGAGATCCGCGCCGCCGCGTCCTCGTCGGTGACCTCGACCTGACTCGTCGTACCAGGTCGGAAGACGTTGAGCTGGTCATTGAATGCGGTGCTGTAGGATGAGGTCGTGAAGAGAAAGCCGTACCAGATAATGTCGGTCGCGAGCATAAAAGTACGCTCCGTCTTGACTGGATGCGAGGTCCCTACTTCCGTGCAGGTGCCGTCAAGGCAACGACCCTCTGCGCATTGCCCGAAGGGCCAATCGATCGAGCAGGGCTGTACGAGTGGACCGCACGCGGCGTCCTCGGGGACGCAATTATTCCCGCGGCAGATCGTGCCTGTCGGGCAGCTGTCGGGTCCATAGCTGCAGTCCTTAAGACAGTGACGAGCCTCTTCTCCTTGAGCGATAGGCTCGCAGTAAACACCGCCCAGTCGACCTGTATAGCCTAGGCATTCGTCGCCGCTTTGGCAGGACTCACACATGGACTTGCGCCCGCCCTGGCTTGGGTTCGCACGCTTTCCGGTCTCTGGATCATACTCAGCGCCGGTGTCTGCGTTAAAGATGGGGATCCGCGGTTGGTACTGAAGCTGAGCGGTGAAGGTACCGTCGCCTTCCGCGGCCGACGAGAGAACGGCTCGAGGGCTGAACTTTGCGAAATCCTTCGTGAGGAGATCGTTCATGAGACTCGTGAACTCATCTGTGAACCAATCGTAGAATGAGATCGCGTAGGTGCCCGCGTCTCCGTCGACGCCCAAGACGTAAGCTTCGGGATCGGTGATCGCCCAGATCGCAGCGAGGGTGGCCCAGTAGTGACCCGCCTCCTGTGGCTTGTCTGGGAAGTAATACCCCGAGTTTACATCGTAGATGGAGAAGCGTCGGCGTCCCTCTCCGGGTGGCACGTAGACACGACGTCCATCGGGCGCACATTCAGAGGATTCGGACCCTACATCACCTTGCAGTACTCGCTCATCAGACAGATGAATCAGGTCCCCGCTGTTGTTCTCGCACCACTGGCCGTACGGCGGCGTGCCCAAGACCTCGGCGAGGAGGTTAAACCCGCTCGTGATCGCTAAGTCGTAGGTGCGATCGAAGAGGTCATCATCACCCCATGGCGCGACATACCAGCTCTGGAAGACGTCAGATAATGGAAGGAAGACGCGATAGAAATATGAATCCAGTGGATGCCAGACCTCGAAGAACGGCCTGTCCATTCGGAAGTTTACGAAGGGGTAATAGGCGCGATATTGGGCCGTCTTGGTACGCACGATCTCAAAGGGGTCGGCGCCTTGGTCGAAGGCGTGGCAGCTCACGAGACCGCTCTCCCATTCATCCGAGCAGAAGAGATAAGGGACTCTGACGACTCGGTTGTCTTCGGCTTTGCCGCTCAAGAAGTCTGCGTAGTTCATCCACTCGCGACCGGAGTCGAGCATGTCGTCGAGAGCCGGGAAGCCGAGCGCGAGGGTGGTGTAGTGGTACCGCTCGAGCGCGGTGATGGACGGAAGCCCTGGGTCGTCATAGGTGAAGCCGTCTTCAGTGTTTCCTAGGATCTCACCAGCCCGACCAAGCTCGGTTTGGCGCTTCTTGAAGACCTCTACCAGACCAGGTAGCTTCGCGAGACATCCGTCTTGAGTCGGCACGCTGGGGTAGTCCTCGCATTGAGCCCCCTGAGTTGGGTAGCTACCCGCGGTGTATCCAAACACCAACGCGGCGCGGTCATACTTCCCCAGACCGGCGAGGTCATTTTGCCAAGTGTATCCGTAGTCCATGACGGAGCTGTATTGGTGCTGTCGCATGTGGCCGCGGTGTTGCTCTTCAGTGAGGGTGGTGAGTCGGTACACATCGCCCAGGCTGTCGGCCGGGAAGAGGTTCTCCTGCCTTAACTGCCAATACTCCTCGTGGAAGTTGACGCTGTCGTAGCTCCCCTGAAAGTTGTGACGCAGGCCGAGGGTGTGGCCCACCTCATGTTCGGCGGTCGCCGAGAAGATCTCGGCGCGGATCTCACGCCACATCGCTTCGTAGTCTGTGCGGCCAGCGTAGCTTTGAACCAGACCTTCAATGTCGGGAGCAACGAGATCATGGAAGTCTACGCCTCGAGTACGTGCTGCGCGGCGGAGCTCTCGTCGTTTCTTGAGTGTGACAGGGTTCAGGGCGACGGTCGGGTCGAGCCTCGCTCTCGTGTCCTCTGTAAGCGCATCCCAATCAAGCTTCTGAGAGCGGGCGAGGGCTCGCTGAACTTCGACGTTCCCTGCGTGTGCTTGCCCACCTGCAGCCTTCGCTCTGTCGATCTTGGCGAGGACGTCCCGATGATTGTATGCCTTGAGCTCGGACCGATCTCGATTCGGACGCGCTGGTCGATTGGGTCGAGAGATTGGGCGCCTGAGCGGAGCGCGGTCAAGCCCGTCGGCCGCTTCTACAGTTGTGTTGAGGGTCTCTAGCCGCGCCAATACGTCGTCGATAAAGTGATGCCCTGTGACCAGAGTGTTTAGGTCTAGGTCTCCGTTAAAGTATCTGATCACATCGACGGCGTAGGTCGCCCAGGTGCTGACGGCAGCCCCATAGACGTAGGCCTTACCTGAGATCACCTCACCCGAGATGGGGTCTGCTCCAGATGGACCGTAGCCCAAGAGGCCTGCGAGGGTCTCGGTGTCGACCCAATGGAGGGTCGAGTATCGGAGGTCACCAATTCTAGGGGCGAAGCCGACGTCACCACAGGCGTCGTGGTCTTCTTCGGCCACCGGGTTTTGACAGAGCACGAACACGTCGGACTCATCGGTGACACCGAGGGCGTCGAGGCCACCTCGC
>CALELH010000332.1 GCA_937902595.1 uncultured Myxococcales bacterium | reverse complement strand
GGGCCTGTCGATGACGCTCTACAGTGAGGAGGGTTCTCGTCCACAAGTTTGTGTCTCTCCCAACACCCTGGCAAGGTAGGCCAGTGGACCTAAACTTGAGCGATTGACGCTCACCTTCCGGGCGTTCACCCGGATGGCATCGGAGACCGGTACGGAACAAGGCTATGATGGATTTTCTGATCGGCGGTGGCTGTCTAGTCGGGGGCATCTATTTGGTTGAAGCCTTCGGGCAGTCATCTGCTCTGATGAACGTCGCCGCTGCGCTGCTCATCATCTTCGGTTTGTATCGCTTGGTTATGACCGTGATCGACATGGCTGAGTGAGGTCCCTGCCCTTGGGATGACCTCCTCGCCTTAACGCCTAATCGTTGTTCTTTACCTGATACCGGGATATACGACGGTCCGATTTTTTCGTGAGGGACCGATGCCACGACTCCGAGGAACGACACAGACGAAGCCTGAGGGTGAGAGCGCTTGGGCGATGTTGAACCAGACCTTGTTTGGTGACAATGGCCGGGGTGGGTATAACGTGACCACCGTCCCGGAGGCGCTGCCCTTTGACTGGTCGGCGACCTTTGGTCGTGAAGCGCGTCTCGGTCTAGAGATCGGATTCAATCGCGGAGTCTTCCTCCGGGGCCTGTCCAAGCGTTTCCCCGAGCGAAACTTTGTGGGGATTGAGGTTCGCCGTCGGTATGTCTGGCGACTCACTCACTTGCTCGGTGATGATGTAGAAGCGCCTAGGAACTTGAGATTAATCTGGGCCGACGCGAAGCGCGTCACGACGGATCTCTTCGCTGCGGGATCAGTGAACGACGTGTTCATTACGTTTCCCGACCCCTGGTGGAAGAAGCGCCACGCGAAGCGTCGGCTGGTCAGCACGGACTATGCATCAGACCTCGCCCGGTTATTACCCGTTGGTGGAGTCATCTGGGTCAAGACCGATGTCCCTGCCATCGCCGAAGAGATAAGAGAGTCGCTGGCTTCGGTTGCGGCGTTAGGTGCGCCTGAAGCCTTTGGGGCTGATGAGCTACCTCTCACTCATCGAGAGGGGAGCTGCATTAAGGCTGGACTTCCGATCTATCGGTTTCGGGTCGAGAAGCTACGGGCGTAAGTCGACGCCACGAGATCCAAGGACTCCTAGGCACCGGCTCATCAGCCTTGGGCCTAAGAATGTAATGCAGATTGAAGTAGTTCACGACGAAGTGAGCGAGCACAGGTACGATTAGGCACCCTCGATTTTCAAAGAACCATCCGAACAGCCAGCCGACGGCGATCGCGGCGATGGTCCAGGGGATGAGAGCGCGGCGATAGGGGAAATGGGCGAGGCCAAAGATTAGAGCCGCCGCCTCCAGCCCGACTCTGGGTTGCAAGAAGCCACGGAAAAAGAGTTCTTCGACGAGTGAGCTCATCAACGCGAGCCAGAAGATGGAGGTGCTGGACAAGGGACCGAGTATGGTCCTGAACTCCATATCTATTCGCTTCGTCCAGCCCAGCCTCTGTGATGCGGCCCGCGATACGGCCACCAAGCTTACGCCGAGGCCCAATCCAATCAGCACCTCTTCATACCAAGGGTTTCCAGGCCAGCTGGGTGAGAAGATGAGCTCAGCGACTGGGTGACCTAGGCCCATTTGAAGGGCGAGGGTCGCGATCGCGAGGACGACATATAGGGAAAGTTTTTGAGCCACGGTGGCGCATACTATATCCAAGCAGGCTCTAGGGGAACGTTCTTTGAGGTACAATGCGTCCATGTCGCCACGCGCACACATATTCATGCTCTCTAGTCTCGTCATCTTGATCGGTGGAATGACGGGGTGTGATGCAGCTAATCAGCCCGAAGATGGTCTCGCCCCCTGTATAGAGGATCGGTTCCAAGGTCAGTCCGCATCGCCATTATCGGTGGGGAGAATAGAGGATTTGAGAGTCTGCCCAGGTGTGGCAGACGTCTTTAACGTAAGCGTTGAAGTGATGGGGGCTGTAGAGCTTCTTGTGACAGCGGAGACGCCAGTGGAGGCTGAGGTTCAAGGAGGCCGCTTTGAGGAGAGCAGTCAAGTTGGGACTGAACTCATCTTTAGAGGTGTCGTTACGGAGGGCTCCGTCGTCATAAGCGTTCGCGGCGATGACGTTGGCTACGAGATTGAGCTTCGAGTGCTCTCTGAGCCCCTTGAATGCTATCGGGCTCCGCGAGACGAAGCCGACGAGTTACCGACGGATATTTCAAGGGAAAGCCTCTGTGGGAATGGCGCATATTGGACTCTGTTTTCTGGTCAACCAGGTGAGCTCCTTCGTTGGACAGTCACAGCTGGAGATCGCGATATAGAGCTTGAAGTGTTCGAAGAGGAGAGTGGGGTTTTTCTCAGGAGCGCGACGTTGGCAGTTGCGGCTGAGACGGTTGGTGAGTCGTCGCGGGTTTTCCCACCCAGTGGCCTCCTCCATCTTCGACTCAGAGGTGGTGTAGGCGCGGAGTTCAGCCTTCGAGCTGAGTCCGTTGAGCGGGGCCACGAACGGAGGCGTGTCGATGGCCATCTGGAGCTTTGGCAGCGAACAGGGGACGAGGACGGTCTGTCTGAGCCGACCGTTATGGATGGTGGACGCGTTCGAATGGATGTCCTCGGTGCGGATGGAGCTGTACTGCGCTCCTTTCTGACTGACGCAGACGGTGACTTCGATACGGACTTCATCGCGGTTGAGTCTGAGTCCTTGTCCTTGCGGGTGGCGGCGTCGACCTGGTCTGGACGGGGCATGGTGAGGGTCGGACCAGGCATGGGAGACGACAGGCCTTGGAGCATCACAACGTCTATGAGCAGGGAGTCGGAGAACATCATTCGTGTAGACATCGAGGAGCCTACAAACGCAGCGCTGTTCGTGGCTTTGATAGGCGCCCGCGGCCTTCGAGATATGGACCATCTCTTACCGTCGTGGGACATCGGGATGCCAACTGTTCGGTACCTTTGGCGACCTAATGGAGCGACAGAATGTGGTACCTGCTTTAGGCCCGGCGATCGACCGGTCATTGAGCTCTCTGGCCGAAGCGAGGATCCGGATGAGTGGGACCGATCGGTGATTCTCCACGAGTTGAGCCATTACATGGTGGCTGTCTACGGCCGGGACGACAGTACGGGAGGCCCTCACTCCGGGATGAGGACTCAACCTGTCGTAGCTTGGTCTGAGGGGTTGGCGACCTTCTTGGCGTCGGTGCTTCTGCAGAGTTCAGTGCAGTTCGATTATCGCGCTCCAGGGGTGCGGAGAGTCGATCTGGAGAGCTATTCTGAGCCAGAGTCCTTCGGGACTGAGGATGAGACCCAAGAGGGAGAGGTCTCGGAGTATCTGGTCGCTACTCTTCTTTGGGATCTCTTCGATGCCCCGGACAATGATGACGACGTAACGTCAATTCCTCTCGCGACTCTTCTAGAGCCTATCTTTGGCGGCGCGCTCTCTGACGCAGAAGATAGAGGCTTCCCTGGATTGGACCTCGTGGACTATCTGGACGCGTTAGGGTGTGTAGACGGTTTAGAGTCCGTGCTTGACCACCGACAGTTTCCCTACGATGGGCTGAACTGTGCGGAGTAAACTCTAAGCTACTCGCTGGTCGCGAGCCACTCGAGATATCGATGGATTCGCTCATCCGTCCAGGGTTGGACGTTTACGAACCGAAGACGTAAGTTGCCATGGCGATCGACGACGTACGTCTCGGGTAGCTTCTCTGTCCCGAAGCCGTTCGAGATCGATTGCTTATTGGGGTCGAGGCCGATCAGCATCTTGGTGGGCGTGTTTCCCATAAAGGCGCGGATGTCTCCCCAGGACTCGTCCGAGCTGACCGCTAGGATCTCGAATGGGACATGGCGCATCTTCTTCGCGAGGGCCTCAAGATCGGGGATCTCTTTACGGCACGGCGGACACCAAGTCGCCCAAAAAT
>CALELH010000331.1 GCA_937902595.1 uncultured Myxococcales bacterium | reverse complement strand
TGGGAGACGTCGCCTGTGTAGTCTTTGAGGACGATATGCGGGTTTGAGACGAGACGGTGCGTCGAATGAACCAGTCCGTAGAGACGGAGCTTCTCCGATTTACCCCGGAGAGAGATCGCGTCTACCGGGACGGCGTGGAACTTCTCAGGGAGCTCAATCCGATCGACATACTCCGATGACGCCATGATGTTGAAATCAAATTGTCTACAGGAGTCTTCGATTCGCTTTGTGGTGTTGATCGCGTCGCCCAGCATAGCGATCTCGACCCGCAGATCACCCAGCTCACCCACCATCACGCTGCCGATATGGAGGCCGTAGCGGAAGCGAGGGCTGCGTCCGTAGCGTTGCTCAAAATAGGGCCGATGCTCCCTAAGGGCGTCTTGGATTTCGAAGACGCATTGTACGGCTCTGTGCGCCTCTTTAGCAGGCCAGGTCATGATGATCTCGTCACCAACGTACCGATAAATCCGACCACCGTTTCTAAAGATCGCGTGAGTCATCTCGAAGAGCGCGTCGTTGAAGAAGCGCATAAAGCCAGCGTCGCCGATCTGCTCCGTCAGCGCTGTTGAGCCGATGAGGTCCATAAAGAGGATGGTGCGCTCTTCGCGGCGAGGCTTCATGTACAGGCCGACCAGAGTGCGCCAAAGCGTTCTAGAGCCGACCAGAGGTGTCACCTTGTATGCGATGAGCAATAGGACGGCCAGGCCTCCAGCGATGACGAGAGTCGCCCAAAAGTCCGCGTTGATCGCCAGGAAGGTCACGGGTTGATCGAAGACCCACTGCGTAGCGGCCCGACCGACCAGCACACAGGCGACAAGGCACACGGAATACAGAACAACCCGTAGGGCGACGATGCACCACACCGGGAGCCGACGGACACGCCACATGAGCGTGCCGCGATCGAAGAGCAGTTCGAATCCACCGATGGTGGTGCCCGCGATGAGGCCGGTCAGGATCCCGCGAAAGGCACCCTGCCAGAGCGAGGCGCCCGTCGGGTAGGTCACAGCGATCCCAGCGGTAGAGCCAAAAACGGCGCACCAGATGATGCCTACGACGAGATTTCTGAGTAGTTCGCGAGCCCGAGGACCCATGGCGGTGGCCTCCCACACGACGTCGGGAGTTTTACTACTTCAGACCTATTCAAAAGTCACGACTTAAGGCAGGCGTCGTTAGAGAGAAGACAGGAAGCAGCCTGGAGTGGCTCAGGGGGTCCGAGATACCGGTGGCCGATCTTATTCCAGAAGGGTGATCGATGGATCTGATTCGTCCATCTCCACCACCTGTCTAGCGACGGCGTAGGAGAACCCGCGTCGCGCCAGTGACGCCATCTGCTTTTGTCTTATCTTCCAGTCCAATGGCTCCCGTGAGAAGGGACCGAATCGTCGGCGTTTCGCGTACCTCAGCGCAGCGTATAAATCTGTTTGTACGCCTGTACTCTCAGCGACGCTCTGGTCGAGTTCGCGAATACAGTCGTCTATGCACTCGGATTCAAAACCCTTCTGCCGAAGCCGCTGCCGTATGTGGCGCATCGCTGAGCCCCGTCGGTTGAGAGACCGCGCGATAGCCTTCGCGAGCACCTCGTCGTTCAGAAGGCCCGCGTCCAAGCACATGCGCTCCACGGATTGGAGCCACTCCGCGTAGTCTGACTCCTCACCAGGACACTCTGCGTGCGCTCTCTTAATCTTACGCTCCATGATCGAACGGAAATGCCGTACGGAGCTCGGGAACCGCTGAAGATAGTGCAGGGCAGCTCGTTGCAGCCGCTCACGAGTCATGGGACGCGGGGCGCGCTTCTTCTTTTGTCGTGTGCTCACTGTGGCTGGGAGCTTGGAGCAGGCCTGATCCCGTCCGGAAGCTTCATTCCTGGATAGGCCGGGTGGGCGCTTGGCTGGCTGGTCGGCGGAGCAGGTAACGCAGGGAGGCTCTTCATGCGTGCACAGGCAGGCTGGAACCCACGCGCGCACGTCTCCCGAAGCACTTGCCGGCCCGTCTTCTGATCCAGATAGCCTTTCATCCCCTTACGACGGCCTCCCTTTCCGTTGATGAGGAGCTCGGCGTAGTTGGCGCAACTCAGAGGTCGCTTCGCTCTACATGCATCTCTGAAGGCGTCTCGAGCGAACCCAAACTCATCGGTTGTTTGGGCGAGTTCAAAGCTCGAAAGCCCCAGCACTTCGCAGGCCCTGGCGTCATTGGATTGGCAGCCGCGAATCAGGATCCTACGCCGGAGACCCTTAGCAGGGTCCTTCGTATTCCACAGATGCTCGCCCAGAAGAGTGCACATGGGGATTTGTCCGGCGTGACAGGCCGAGATCAACAGCGCTCGACCTCTGCTCTTGTCTCCAACCTCCGTCGGGTTCGCGACCAAGAGTTGGCCTAGTGGAGTGCACGTGATCTTTCGTTTGTCCGTACAGCCATCGCTGAGCACTCGACGGGCAGTTTCGCGGCAGGCTGAAGAGGTCTCTAGACCTCCATTGGTACAGCGAGTCTGCCACGAGATGACCAATCGGTCACATTGCGATGGGTTCATTTCACACGCTGTTTTCCAGAACCCGACGTCGCGGCCAGGGTTATCGACGAGACTCGGGCGAGCGATGGCGTAGAGAACCACCCAGGCCAGAATAACGCCCCACCGACGCAATGGGCTCACGGGAACATCTGTGTCATCTCCTACCGGGACCATGCGGTTGATCCAGGGCACCATGAGGTTGAGCACTGGGACCGCGAGGAGCTTATCGTAGAAGGTGAGATCGGGGCTCCAAGGGAGCTCGGACCAACTCCAAAGTAGCGCATAGAGGGCGACGACGCTGAGGCCATATAAGCTTCCGAAGATAAAGCGGCCCCGAGCGCTTCTCGGTGAGGTGGCGGGGTCGGTGATCAGCAGCATCATGCCCAAGAAGACTGCGACCGGGATCGCGGTGTCGATGAAGTAGACGCCCCCAGTGATGAACTGATACCCCAGCGTGAACGCCATGACAGTGACGAAGGCGCCGAGAGTCGTCCAGACGACAGGGAAGAGGGCTTGCACGATGAGGCCGGCGACCAAGATCGACTCGTAGCAGAAGGGGCCTTTGCCGAGGGTAGCGGCGATCTCTTGGCCCCGCGCGGCGTCTGACTGACCGGTCAAGAGCAGGACGAGCGCGACCGCGACCAGCGCGAACGCTGAGGGGTTAAAGATATGCGTCTGCTCATCTTTGCGCCAGCGTAAGAACTCCCTTGAGGCGTATGCTAGGCCCACCATCAAGAACTGGATATAGAACCAATCGTCGGTCATCCAGAGGAACAGATTGATGCTGCCGATAATCGGTAGTGGGCCGAAGCCTAGCCGGTACTGGTCATGTTTGCGCCAGGCTGCCGCCATGTCGATCAGATAGGCGAACGGAATCTGCGCGGCGATCAGCCACAGTTGCTCTTGGACAGGGGGGTGGTGAACTGACCAATAGGCGTAGACGCATAGATGAGCGACGGCTTGAAGCGCATGGGCGGTCTTGGGTTGCCACTCGATGTGAGGGCTGCGCCCCTGGCCTGCGGCCCTCATCCAAGCCCAAAATGCGGCGCCTATGGCGATGAGCGTCGCTAAGACGAGTGAGGTGATTACTCCGTTAGATCGACCGATTACTGGGTGCAGGGTCAGCGCAAACCCGATGACCCCGAATCCGAGCATGAGCCCGATACCACCTCTTTGTGTTCCTGATGCCACGCATGCCTCCGTCTCTACGGGGATCAATACACCTCTTCGAGCGCGAACGAAATGTACCTACCTCTGCAACCTGTAATCAGTCATCATATCTGGTGTGAACCTTCGGGATATCTCTGGTTGGTTTGCAAGGGGGTCGGCCGACGTGGGTCGACATGAGATGACGCAGAGAGGGAAGTTATGAACTCTAGGTTAGCGGTCCTGTCGCTCGGTCTTCTATTCGCGGTCACCATCGGCTGTGAGGGTACTGACTCTGTGAGTCAACCTGCCATGGACGCATCCTTCGTGATGGACCAGGCCGTCTCAGCTGATGCAGGCGGCGCAGGCGGCGCAGGCGGCGCAGGCGCTGAAGGCGGCGCCGGTGGCGCAGGCGCTGTAGGTGGCGCAGGTGGCGCAGGCGCTGCAGGTGGCGCAGGTGGC
>CALELH010000330.1 GCA_937902595.1 uncultured Myxococcales bacterium | reverse complement strand
GTGTCTTTAAGGGCGACGCGATTCGCGACCGAGTGATCGACACCGTGTGCGCCTGGCGACGGGACACCGATCCGGAACTAGAGATCCTGGCGCCCGCGAGCTTCGATCTCGCCGTGGCGCGGGGAGCCGCGACCTTTGGCCTGGTACGCCACGGTGTCGGACATCGAATCGGCGGGGGAGCGGCCCGTGCATATTACGTGGGCGTTCACCGCGGAAAGAAAGCCAAAGACAGGCAGGGGGTCTGCCTGCTCCCCAGACACATTGAGCCAGGTGAGGCGGTCTTAATGAAAGACAGAGTCTTTCAACTGGTCCTCGGCCGTCCGGTGCGCTTCTCCCTGTTCGCGACCACTACGGATCGAGGAGATGAGCTTGGCGCCCTGGTCAATCTAGAGGGGGATGACTTTATTGAGTTGCCTCCGATTCAAACGGTCCTGGAGACCTTGGAAGATGTGCGTGAGCTGCCGGTCACCTTACGCGCGGAGTTGAGCGAGGTTGGTATTCTTGAAGTCGCCGCTCAGTCCGTAGATCGAGACACTCAGTATCGACTCGAGTTCTCTCTGCGCGATCCTGAGTCACAACCATCCGAAGAGCAGACCGCCGCGCCCCCGAAGCCAGAACCAGCGTTGACGGCTCAGACGAGAGATCGTGTGGAAGAGGTCTTCCGTCGGACCTATGGGAAAGCACGAAAAGATGTCGACCCTCGAGAGATTAAGTGGGTGCGACGAAGTCTTGAGACAGAGATTGAGTCGCCTAGGGATGATTGGTCAGCCCCGATCTGCCGGGCCGTGTGGGACCTGCTTAAGGTCGGAGTGAAGAGGCGGCGCCGCAGTGAGCGCCACGAATCTACCTTCTTCCATCTCACGGGGTTTTGTCTTCGACCAGGCTTCGGTGATGCCTTCGACGAGTGGCGACTCGCCGAGGTGCTCAAGTTATACGATCCAAGCGTACATTTCTTTAAGGACGCTGAGGTCTGGAATGCGTGGTGGATCATGTGGCGTCGCGTCGCGGGTGGGTTGAGCGAGGAGGCGCAGACTCAGCTGCTCGATTGGATTGAGCCGTGGCTGAGGCCGACTCCGGAGATGCGTAATCGGAAGAAGCCGCGCATGCTTGGTCCAGAAGAGGCGACTCGACTGGTCGGTGCCCTAGAGCGAGTGCCCATCGAGCGAAAGATCGGGTGGGGTGAGTGGTTCTTGGAGCAAGTTCGTGATGACTCCATGAGCGGTGTGCCCGCTTGGTCTTTGGGACGTCTCGGTGCCCGGCAGCCATTTTATGGCAGCTCGCATCAAGTCGTCCCTCTGGGAACCGCCACCGAGTGGATAGAGACTCTTCTCTCGCGAAAGTGGACGCAGAGGAATAACGCGGCCATCGCCGCTGCGACCATCGCTCGTCGCACTGGCGACCGAGCGCGTGACTTGAGCGCGGAGTTGAGAGAGACCGTGGCGACTCGTCTCGAGGCCATCCCGGCCATGGCCGCCATGGCCCCCTCGGTACGAGAGGTCGTGGAGTTGAGCCAGCAGGATGAGCGGCGAGTATTCGGAGACACATTGCCCGAGGGGCTAAAGTTGGTGCAGATATGAGTCGGGTATGTACGGTCTTGATGTTGAGCTTATTTTGCGCGCAGCCGGCGCTTTCTGAGACCTCTTCTCGCTTCTCTACCCTCGTCGCTGCCGAAGCCTGGGACGCAGATAACTCCCCGTATCATGGAGTGCTCCTAGCCGCCTACGATCTGTCGGGTCTACCCGCTGGGGCACGTCTCAGCGTGGTCTTTAACACGGACACCCTACGCCTTGAGTATGACGGAGTTCGACTTGCTCCCACTCTTGAAGCGGGAGGACGTCTCACTGGCGAAGGGAAGATCGCTAATCTCCTGTCCGACTATTTTAGAGATGGCGAGAACGACTTATCGAGGACCTTTTACGCGAGCTATCTCCAAGGCCAGGGGTGGCTTAAGTGGAATCCACTCAGCCGAACCTACCTCACCCTCGAGATAGGGGCGCGGCGGTGGTTTTTTGAGCGCCGTGACGCGACGGCGGATGCGCTGGTCCTCCCGGCCGAATCCCTCGTTCTTGAGTCACGGCTGCACGTCGCTTGGTGGGGCCTACGCGATGATGCAGGTTGGCGTGACCGCCACAGGTTGTATCCCCGTCTAAGAGGAGTCGCCTTTGGGCTATCACTCTTGTTGAACTATCAGGCCGATGTACACCCATGGGGTGCTCGTAACGTCGCGGACTTCGACCCCATTGATCCACGGAACACCCCGGAGACTGCCCAATTCGGTTTTGTACAATGGGTAAAGGGAGGCTGGCCGCTGGGTAAGACGCTGCGGTTCGAGCTCGAGGAAGAGCTTGGCTGGATGACCGGCGAAGACGATCTCAGCCGGAGGAGCGCGGGCGGCATGATGCCCTATACGGTTACTGTGCCCGGTGTGCCTTGGGCCTATTTCCATGTTGGGGACTATCTCGCGAGCCAATTCAGCCTACGGTGGGAGATCAGTGAGGCCCTCGAGCTTGGCCCGTTGGCGTCTGTGGCGGGCCTACGTGATGCCGATCGTGTGGGCGCGAATGGCTTTGATCTCTTATGGGGAATCGGTGGCGTAGTCGATTGGCGCATCGGTCCATGGCAGATCGACGTCAGGGGGGGAGTCTCACCGGCTCTCGCTACGCTTCATTCTAGCCAGCGAGCTTGGTCGGCTCTTGCGTCGTTTGGCTGGGCGACGGAATAAGCGCCCCTTAGGTGTCGGTCACGTCTGACACTGACAAGCGCTCTTTACACCTATCGAAACCTTAATTGAGGCCATGTTGAGCTTAGAGCAACTCATCGAGCCCGAGATGCCTATCAATTAGGAGATGGCGCGATACTTGCTGCTGATAGCGAAGGTCCCAGCTTGGTCAAGATTGAGGTCTCGCTCATATCTCGTGGAGAGGATGGCGGAGTTTCAGACAGGCTCGCCGAAGATGGGGGAGATAGAGACTTAGCGGCGGAATCTGGTAGGGTGTCAGAATGAATTCAAAGCCGGAGATTTTGGGACGCGCCAGACGCACTACGGTGATGATCTTGAGCATATTGCTCGCCGCGTGTGGTGGTTCGGATGACACTCAGCAGAGCACACAGACAGACCAGGGAGTGACCCCGGACGCCTCGGCGCCTCTGGTCTGTGAGTCGGGCCCGGAGACGACGCCGGAGTTCCTGAACCGGCTTGGGTGCGTCGATGACTTCGTTACCCTCGCGTCAACCCCCATCGATGGGAGCATTCCTGGCGCGCGATCCGTCAAGTCAGTCATCGACCGTTTTGACAACAACGCCCTATATTTTCAGAACAGCCAGCAATACCCCATTCACTGGGATTTTGCCTCAGCCCACCTCTCGGGACGGGGGCTGCCCGTTGTCCCGATGTTGGCGACTTTTAACAGCACCGAATATTCGTCGCCCTCGAGGCGCTTCGTGCTGGGCGCTGTGACTCATTATGAGGGGCCGGATATCTACTGCTTCGAGCTGTCGCCTTATGACGCGGCAGATGGCGAGATGATCGCCGCTGCGTATAGGGAGGTTTCGGCCGGAACTTGGTTGGGGCGACGCCTGTTCTTCCATCCCACGTCAAAGCGGCTCGAAGGTATCGCGGAGAGCTTTGGAGCCGACATCCCCGTCATTACGACAGACCAGCTGTTCGAGGGCATAGATTATCAGCCGCTCAATGTCGCGGAGAGTTACGGGCGATTGACCTTCCTCACCGCAGCTGAGCTTGAGGACACCTTCCTCTCCTTTCGGGACATCGCCGTTTTAGACAGCGTGCCGAACGATATCTCTGTCTTGATGGGGATCATAACGGGAGAGTTTCAGACGCCGCTCTCTCATATTAACGTCCTCTCTAGGAATCGTGGGACACCGAACATGGCCTTGCGCGGTGCTTTTCAAAACGCCGAGCTCCGTGAGCTTGAAGGCCGATGGGTGCGGCTGAGCGTTGGTCTTTCCGACTATGAGGTGACCGAGGTCTCTCAAGCGGAGGCTGATGCCTGGTGGGATGAGAATAAGCCAGGCGCCGTTCAGCTCCCCGGGGTTGACCTTGAGCAGAGAGCGCTCATGGACATAGAGGACATCGTCGACGTCACGAGCGATGATGTGTATTCGGCCATTAAGGCGGGTACCCGCGCCTACGGAGGCAAGGCCGCGCACTACAGTGTGCTCGCGCAGATCGAGGGGGTGCCTTCGCCCAAGGCGTTCGCGATACCGGTCTCTTACTTCTTCGACTTCATGGAGCAGCATGGGTTTACCGCGCAAGTGGAGGCCATGTTGGCTGACTCCGAGTTTACTGGAGACCCAGCGATTCGTGACGCCCGACTTAAAGAGCTTCGCGACGCTATGGAAGAGGCGCCCCTAGATCCGGAGTTTGAGGCGGCTGTCATCGCGAAGCTGCGGGCCGAGTACCCAGGTATTCGGATGCGGTTTCGATCGAGCACGAACGCCGAGGACCTAGAGGGATTCACGGGCGCAGGCCTCTACCGCTCCAAGAGCGGAGATCCTGACGATCCCAGCGACTCTATCGCTGAGGCGATCCGCAAGGTCTGGGCGAGCGTTTGGTATTTTCGTGCCTTCGAGGAGCGGAGTTATCGCAGCATCGATCACTTAGCTGTAGGGATGGCGCTGCTCGTTCACCGCTCTTTTCCCGATGAGGAGGCCAACGGCGTCGCCTTGACGAACAACCCCTTCGATCCCCAGGGCCTCGAGCCTGCATTCTACGTCAATGTTCAGCTCGGAGAGGCCTCGGTTGTCCAGCCTGAGCCAGGGGTCACGACCGACGAGTTTCTCTACTTC
>CALELH010000329.1 GCA_937902595.1 uncultured Myxococcales bacterium | reverse complement strand
TGGATCAGCTCAGCAGAAATCTCAGGGTTTCACGGAACAGCATGAAATAGAGAAAGTACCCAGCGAGCGCGAGCCCAAGACCAACGATGATGGCAATGGTTCGGAAGCGTGATTGACTCTGCTGCTGCTCCTCTTCAGCTCTTTGAATCGCGGTGTCTAGCCCGGGAGAATACGTATGCTGTTCAGCCAGCGTCTCCGCGTCGAGGCTGACCTCCTCGTCGATGGCTTCGTCTGTTTCGCTGATCCCACGCAGCAGCCAGTCATCGCCACTCCGCTGGAAGCGCCAGTATTCATCAATTTGCCGCTCGACCTCTTCCTTGCTGTCGCCCTGCGTGCGGACCAACTCATCCTGCTCATTGTAGACGGCGTCGTGCATGGTTCCGGTCACGTAGGCCACGAACATGTCTTGGTCATGGTCGGCATAGTCCTTAGCTAAGACGATCTCGACTTTCTGGAGACTGATCGAAGAGACGCGGTTTACTTCGCCGGCCGAGATGTTGCTCTGAATCAGACCCTCGAACTCCGTCCGATAGTCTGGATGTAGATATGGTCGACAGCCCTCGAGGTCATTGACTGACCAAAACCCCTGAATCTTGATGAAGACGTTCCTCGTGTGCTGTTTGAGGTGATCAGGTGCCCAGACAGGGTCTCTCTCCGCGCTCTTGCGTAGCACCTTGTCCGCGACGCGCTTGGCGTACCGCTTCATGAGCGCGTGGTACGCTCCATATCCGACCATCAAGGGCAAGAGCAGCAGGAACAGCCATATGCTGATGTCCGCCCCTTTACTGCCGCCAGCTCCAGCCAGGGCGGGCGTGGCGATGAAGACCGACCCATAAATGAGCGCTGTGATCGCTGAGCTCACTCTCTCTAGACTTAGACTTGCCGTGATCATTTTCGTCTGCCGTTTCATGAATCTAGCCTTTTGCGCGTGGCCCTCTCTGAGGACTATTTCACTCGGGGCGATGTTGCCTGCCTCGAGTCAGTAGATCAATGAGTGGTGATTTAGCACAGCTGGACACATCACCAACAACTCTCAACGGCAGTCGTGCCTTTATCAACAGCCGACCTCTCCTGAAACCTTTGATGGTGAGCGCCCGGATTTAGAGGTGTTCGCCGTCTCTCCTCAGTGAGAGACCGATGCCCGTCACCTCCTGTACAGATCCCTCGATGTTGAGTGACCTCTGTCGAGGCGAGAGGCTCTCTTGAGGCATAGGTGGCAGGCAATTAGGGTGCCCCTCTCAGGAAAACCAGGCCCAGCGTGATGGACTTGCTTGACGTCGTCGTCATCGCCCATGCTCGAGCCTCATCGATACATTTGCGATTCGTAGTCATATTTGCCATTAAACGGCCACTACGCTCAGCCTGATGACGTCACATGACCTTGGCGTTGTGCGTCTTTGAATCCGCTCTACAATCTATGAGGTCTAGTCTTATGTCATTTAGTCCACGCATCTTGAGCTATCTTATCGCTGTTCTGTGTCTGGCGACCGCGTGCGCTGAAGATGGCTCGAGCGGGGACGGCGCAAGTGGTGACGGCGCTACGGCGGTGGTGTCCGACCTTGGCCTCAATGACGGGGGCGATGTGCGGGCTTCAGACGGCATGATCTCCGGTGACGCGATGTCCGTGGACTCGGCGGGTGAGCCACCGGTATCCGACGCGACGGCGCCCCAGAGACGCTTTAGCTTCTTCGTGACCAGCCTTGAGGCGATGCGGCGGCTATCAGGGAGCCAAGACGGTTTCGGTGGCAACCTTGGTGGTATTGAGGGTGCAGACGGGATTTGCCAGACCATCGCTGAGGGCGTGGGCGCTGGTGACAAGGTCTGGCGGGCGTTTCTCAGCGCGACTCAGGGAGCAGACGGAGCTCCAGTGCACGCGATTGAGCGCATCGGAGAGGGCCCCTGGTATGACGCGAATGAGCGTCTGGTCTCCGAGAACATCAGCGGTCTCTTGAACGAGAGGCCCGATGGAGATCCACAGATCATCAATGATCTGCCCGATGAAAATGGTGTGCCTATCTCAGCCTTGGGAGACGCCCATGATGTGGTCACGGCGAGCAACCAAGAGGGCCGTCTCTACTCGATGGACCCAGCGTCCACATGTAATGACTGGACGAGCGATGACGGTGACATCGGAGGAGGCCTGATCATGTGTGGTCACTCCTTCCCCCGAATGACGATCGGCGGAAATCGTCCGGGTGGTGGTGATCGTCCAGGCGGGGGCCGCGGCGGCACAGGTGGCGCAAATTGGATGTCCGACCACACCCTGCGTGGATGTGCGCCGGGCGTTGAGGTGCGCAACATCCCTGGTGGCGGTCGGGGGGCTAACTTTATTGGTGCTGCCGGTGGCTACGGTGGGCTCTATTGTTTCGCGCTGACTCCGTAGCGTCGGAGTCGCTCTGCGCTGGGAGCTTCAGGGTGGGTTCGTCCGACGCGCTAATGACTCGAAGATCTCGGCCTCGCTGAGGGCTCTATCGTAGAGCGCGAAGCCGTGGATCGTGCCGTACCAGGGTCGATAGTCACCGTCTTCAGGGCTCGGCTGATTCGCCCCTTGAGCGAACTCGTTTCCGAAGCACATTCCATAGCTTCGATCCCAATTGGAGATGCCTTGGGCGAGCTCCGCTCCATACTCTTCGTTTGCGTCGTAGCGACTCCCGTTCACCCAGATACTGAGCTGGCTCGCTTCGTTGAAGCGCAGCGCGACGTGGACTCGGCCGTCGGTCGCCAAGCGGTCGTCACGACTCACGAGAGGCGGGAGTTGGACTGGCTCATCATCTCCATTGGTTCTTTGAATCAGGCCGTTCCTCCAGGCCTGCCTGTCCTCGTCAGGAAGCGGCGCTAAGCGCAGTCGGACCTGAAGATTATGTCCCGCTTGACCGATGGTCAGATTTCTCAAGGTGTGGTCGTAGGACCAGCTAAAGATCCGCGCAGGGATGGCGGCGCCCTCAGCCCGTGGTTGGGCCTCGCCGCCGGTTGAGAACCACATCACGACGGTGAAGGTGCCCGAGGTCTGGATCATCTCCGCCAGGGTCGCGGTCGGCCCCGTTACATAGGCCATGCCATGAGGTTCGCCAAAGGTGACCCCCTGTCGATACTGCAGGTCGCTGCCGGACAAGAGCTCGAGGTCGTAGCCGACGAGCCGTCCCGTAGACTCAAGGGGGGTCTCGGAGGCGCCGGTCTGCTCTAGGTCCCAGAGGACCAGGGGCTGGGCCGGAGTCCCGGTGTTGGACCCGGGCCCTACGTCCTCTTCCCCGGTGGCGGCGTCCCTGATGACCGAGTCGTCCGGAGCCGATAAGCCTCCGTCCGAGGGTGGGGGTCCGACGTCAGCGGGTCCGACGTCAGTGGGGCCGACGTCAGTCGGCGCTGCGTCGTACGCGTCCGCGCTTGCGTCTGGGAACTTAAGGGTCGCGGGGACCTCAAAGCAGGCGGTTATGAAGAGTAGACTGAGCAGCCCAAGGATCGAACTCGTGTGGGTGACGTTCACGAGTTACAGGCTAGCAGATGAAGTGATGAGCGCAAAGAGAGCCCCGGGTGAGGAGCGCCCCGGTGAGGGGCCACCGCCAATCAGGTGAAGGAGATCAGCTCGACGTCGAAGACGAGGGTCCCGTAGGGGAAGCCCGGCCGCGACGGGCTGTCGCCGTAGGCGAGGTCTCCCGGGATCCAGAAGCGGGCCTTCTCGCCGGTCTTCATGAGCTGTAGGCCTTCGGTCCAGCCGGGGATGACCTGGCTCAGGGCGAAGGTGATGGTCTCGTCGCGGACGACGGAGGAGTCGAACATCTCCCCATTGGAGACCATCCAGCCGGTGTAGTGGACCTCCACGCTGGAGCTGGCAACCGGCGACGCGTCGCTCGTGCCTTCTTGGAGGACGCGATAGACCAGACCGGAGTCTGTTGTGATGGCGTCCGCGGGTGGGCTCTTCAGGTCTTCCGGGGCCTCCGGGGGCGGTGGTGGCGTCGTGAAGGACAATAGCTCGACGTCGAAGACGAGGGTGCCGTGGGGTCGACCACCACCAGACGGCTCGTCACCGTAGGCGAGGTTCCCTGGGATCCAGAGGCGAGCTCTCTCGCCTGCGGTCATAAGCTGTAGGCCTTCGGTCCAGCCGGGGATCACCTGGTCGAGGCCGAAGGAGATAGGCTCGTCACGGACCACGGAGGAGTCAAAGAGTCGGCCGCCTTCGGCCATCCAGCCCGTGTAGTGGACGTGGACCTTCGAGCTCGCTGAGGGGGACGCCCCACCATCGCCAGCTTGGAGGGATCGGTACACCAGGCCTGAGTCCGTGGTGACGGCGTCGGCGGGCGGCGCCGTGAGGTCCTCGGGGGTCTCTGGAGGTGGTGGCGGGTTCTTGAAGGAGAGCAGCTCGACGTCAAAGACGAGGGTGCCGTGGGGGCGCCCGTCTCCCGAGGGCTCATCGCCATAGCCGAGGTTCCCAGGGATCCAGAAGCGGGCCTTCTCACCGACGCTCATCAGCTGTAGACCTTCGGTCCAGCCGGCGATGACGCGGTCGAGGGGGAAGCGCGCGGGCGCGCCGCGGAGCACCGAGGAGTCGAACATCTCTCCGTTGGTCATCCAACCGGAGTAGTGCACCTCGACCTGGGCGGTCGCCGCGGGTCGCTCATCGCTGGTGCCAGGCTGCAGCACGCGGTACGCCAAGCCAGAGGGGGTTCGGATCGCGTCGTCGGGCGCGGCCATTACGTCTTCAGGAGCGGGAAGGGACATGGATATCCTCGTTGGTCACAGAGTTCTTAGGTCGCCCTCGTGGGCAAGAGACCAGTAACCCAACCGGCGATGACATGCGAACGGTTCTTTTAGAAACAGCCCGATGATGATTGGAGGTGGTGTCAGTCCCCCTATCCGCCGTAAGATGGTCTTGTTCATCACTCTTGGATAACGACGGACGAAAGGAGCGACCCTTGCGGAACTCTTGGATGATGTGGATGACGTGCGCGCTCTTGATGGGACAGGTAGCCTGCTCGGGTGGAGGGGACAGCGCTGACTCGATGACCCCCACGGCGGACGCCGCGATGGATGTTGGCGCGCTCGATGTTGGCGCGCTCGATGAAGGCGTGATGGCGGACGCCGCGCCGGGCGGAGACGCCGAGATAGCCCCCGATGACGCGGGGACCGGCGTGGACGGTGGCCGGGTCTATCCCGAGCCCACCTTTGGGCTGACCCGCTACACCTTGGAGCATGGCGGCTTGACGCGTGAGTATCTGGTCTATGTGCCTGAGTCGTACTCAGCCGACACCGCGACCCCCGTGGTGTTTAACTTCCACGGCAACGGTGGCTCCGCCGACAATTATTTTCGGAGCGCTGATCTGCGCAGCGTCGCCGACGCCGAGAACGTCATCCTGGTCTATCCTCAGGGCAGCGTCCTCGACGGTGAGGGCAGTCACTGGAACCCGCTGTTGGATTCGGAGCTGAACAAGAGCGACGCGGACGACTTCGGCTTCGTCTCGGCGATGCTCGATTGGCTCGGGGCCCAGCTCAACGTCGACACGCGCAGAGTCTACGCGACCGGATACTCCAACGGCGCGGGCATGGTCTATGGCCTGGCCTGCTATCTGAGCGCACGGATCGCGGCCTTCGCGCCGGTCTCGGGCTCCATGTACATCGAGATGCGCGACACGTGTAACCCGGTCCACCCCTCGTCCATCGCCGTGTTTAACGGCACCCGGGACGGCATTCGTCCCTACGAGGGCTACCCAGGCTTTCTGCTGCCCGTCGAGGACGCCGTGGCTTTTTGGACGGGCCACAATCAAATCAGCGACCCGCCCGTCACGGAGAGCTTCAGCACCAACGGCTTAACGGTTGAGCGGTCGACCTACAGCGGAGGAGCCGGCGGCGCGGGCGTGGCCCTCTACAAGGTCGTCGGTGGGGATCACGTCTGGTTCGACATCAACATCGAAGGCGCGGACCAGGGTCGGATCATCTGGGACTTCGTGTCCCGCTACGACCTGGACGGCCTTCGCTAGGACGCGGGGCTGGTCGCCTGAGGCGGCGGCGCTATTCGCAGCCGTCAGGGAGGGGAGTGCCGAGGAGACGGGCGCGGGCGCACCACAGCAATATGTCGCGACCATCGCCCACGTAGAGCAGCTCCATGGTGCGGCCGTCCAGGAGGATGTGGCCTGGTGAGGCGGCGCGCACCTCGCCGAGTTCGATGGTCCCGGAGACGGTCTGAAAGTTGGAGTCCCCCAAGGTGGGGAACGGGATGTCGAACCTCCTGATGTACTCCATGAGGTATCGATTGGTGACCGGCTGTCGGTTCTGATCTGCACCCAAGATCCAGATGATGCGGAGGCCCTCGTCGTAGAGGGCGCGGTGGTCCCCCAGGAAGATCGCCTGGAGCTGCTGGGCACAGGACGAGCACCAGCCATTGGCGAGGACCAGGTGCACCGCCCGAGCGCCACCCCCACACTGGCTGTGAAGATCGAAGAAGGTCCGGTCGGGAAAAAAAAGGCTGAAGTTGTCGATGTGGGTCCCTAGGGTGCGGCCTCTCAGGGCTGGGTCGTAGCCGCAGTCGTCGGGCACGACGTCGAAGACGTCTCCGCCCCCTCCCGCGCCACCCTGACCACCCGCGCCGCCCTGACCACCCGCGCCGCCCTGACCGCCAGCGCCGCCCTGACCACCCGCGCCTCCCTGACCGCCAGCGCCGCC
>CALELH010000328.1 GCA_937902595.1 uncultured Myxococcales bacterium | reverse complement strand
GCTCAAGGCCGCTCGGTCCATCGCTTAGGGCGGCCTCTAAGCGCGATGGCCTAGCATGGACGCACGCAAGAGGTAGGCGCGGGTGGCTTCCGGGCTGGACGCGATCCGCCGGAAAGACTCGTTGCGGGTCCTGCGCTCCGTCTCATCGCGGGCGGTCATGTCTCGATAGTTCTTATCCGTCTGAACGTGGACATGACCTGACTGGGCCTCGAGCCGCTCGGCGCTATAGTCATCGAGCACGGTGTCCGGTGCGCCGCCAAGGGCCTCTCTCAGCTTGTGCACCAAGACGTAGGCATCCTGTATGCCACCATTCATGCCCATTCCGCCCATCGGGTTGTTTAGATGAGCTGCATCACCGACGAGTAGAACACGCCCCCGACGAAAGGTGTCGGCGGAGCGCTTGTGTACGTTGTAGATAGACTTCGCGAAGATCTTGAAGTCCACATCCTCACCGAGGAACGCGCAGACACGCTTCCGAATGTGGGACTCCTCGAGGAGCGACTCCGCGTCCTCTTCGCGACCAACTCGAAAGACGATTCGAGTCACATCCGGCAGCTGTAGAGTGATCGTCCACTCGTCTGGGCTAAAGAAGTAAGCCGCCGAAGAGATCCCCGGATAATACAGGGTGAGGTCGACATCTGTCGGGATGAGCAAGAAGCGGTCAGCGTATCGCTCTCCCTCGAAGCTCAGGTCCAGCTTCTTGCGGGTTGTGCTGTGAGCGCCGTCACACCCACAGAGGTACACGCCGCGCACGTCTATTGTCCCCCCGTCCACCTCAAAGGTCGCCTCGACGGACTCACCGTGGTCAGTGAAATCCACTAGGGCATGACCCATGTGGACTTCAGCGAGAGGAGACGCCTCCACGAGCGGCTTAAGGACCCTCGTCAAGATCGACTGCGGACACTGAACTCGGAATGGGAACTCAGTGTCGCCGGCGATGGCGGCGTACTCGAGGGAAGCCACTACAGACCGAGATTCACGCTCCCAATACTGCAGACCGTGTACACGGTGGCCGCGCTCTAGAATTGAGTCCACCACTCCCCACTCTTGAAAGATCTCGAGGGACGCTGGGTGAATTGTACTGCAGCGAGCGTCCGGGCTGAGCTCCGGCAACGCTTCGTACACTCGGACCGGCACTCCCTTATTGATGAGACCAAGCGCCAGCGTTAGACCGACCGGCCCCGCACCGACGATTAAGACGGGGGGCATATCTTTTGGGAGCGGGCCGAAGTCGGCCTCCTGCTGATTAAAGAGCCGCATAGGCGCTATCCTTCATGCTTTGCGGATTCGGGAATCATGGGCAACTCTGCTGAGTCGGGGTAAGACAACGCGATCTTTCCAGCATGAATGCCCATCGCCGCATAGTCATGCGCCTCTCCGACACGATCGAAGGTGAAGCGAGCAGAGTCAACCAAGGGGCGGAGCTGCCCGGCTGAGACGAGCTCAGCGACCTCTCTCAGGATCTCGCCATAATGGGCCCACCCACGGCCCGTCACGAAGGCGTCGAGCATCATGACCATATGAAGGGTGACCCCCCGGCCCTGTCCTGGGCTGAGATCATGGCTCCCTCGCGCTCCGATGGTCGCCACCTGGCCTCCAAACCTGGCGGCCCTAAGGGCGTCCCCAAGGGAGGAGCCCCCAGCTGTGTCAAAGACGAGATCGAAGCCTTCGCCTTCGGTGTAGCGTTGAACGACATTTTCGATATCGGTGTCGTGGTAGTTATACGCCTCGGCGGCCCCTAGGCTCCGAGCCACAGCGCACTTCTCGTCGGTCCCGCATGCTGCGACAACATCGGCTCCGAGGGCGACCGCTAACTGGACGCCGACGTGGCCTACGCCGCCGGTCCCTCCAAGAATGAGCACCCTCTCGCCTCGCTTCAGCTTCGCTCTATCCACGAGGGCATACCAAGCGGTAATGCTCGCGATGGGCAGCGCCGCTGCCTCTTCAAAACTGAGCTCCTCGGGCATACGCGCCAGGGACTCTGCGCGAGCGACCATGTACTCCGCGAGCGCTCCTTGGTGACCTAAGAACCCACCGCAGCAGCCATACACTAGGTCCCCGATGGCGAAGGCGTCCACTCCCGACCCAATGGCCTCAATCCGACCTGCGACATCTCCATTAAGGATGGCTGGAAACGGAGGCGCGAACTGAAGGGCGCCCACGCGAATCTTGCTCTCGATTGGGTTATATGAGGACGCCCGAACACGAATGAGCACCTCGCCCGGCCCGGGGGCTGGCCGTGGGAAACGGGACAGCATGAAGCCATCGGTGTCAGCGCCGTAGCCATCGAGGGTCCAGGCGTTCATCAATGGGCTTGTCATAGAGACTCGCCCACCTTGGCACCAGACCTAAACACCTGAGTAGGGTCGTACCCTTCGTGAATGGGTCCATCAACCCCTCTCGGGTCACACGCCACTCGGCGATCCGTGGCGGGGGCTAACCTCGTTCCGTAGGCGGTTAAGGTGCGAACCACCCGGCCCTCACGATACAAGACCGTGGTTCGGGTGCGTTCACTGGGTCCGAGTAGGCGTACGCAGTCAGGCTCACAATACCGCTGGGTGGCCTCCCCCAGTTCGCCGGCCACAAAGAACACGATACCCGGCCCACCCGAGACGCCAATATGCCCTGGGTCCTTTGGCCCAAGCTTATCGAAATGGAGCACTCCATCCACCAGACGTCCCGTGAACGTTCGAGTGGCGAGCGGTCGGCCTCGATACGCGACGTTGGTCTGCATATACCGTTCTCCATCAAAGGAGACGTAGACCAAGTTCTCAAAAGGAGCCGCGCCCGGTGTACCGCTGGCTGGATCGTCGGACAGGGGCGTACCGTTCGGACTATAGATGTCCACCCGATCTCGCCAGACTCCCGACATCAGCGTGAGCGTGTGTCCGACGCTCCCAACAGGAAAGCACTTCATAGGTTCAGCGTTCACGACTTTGATGTCTCCTCCGACCAGACAAACCGGTCTTCTAACTGGCCAATCTCCTCCAGCCCCACGAGCGTGTTCAGCTCCTGGAACCCAAGCATCTCAGCCTCCAATTGACTACTCGTGCCCGTGTCTTTGAGCGCCTTGAGGGCCCCTCTTGCCGCGAACAAGGACGCCCGAAGAATGGTGCTGGGATAAAAGATGATCTGAAAACCCAACGCAGCCAAGGCGTCATTATGGAGCTGGGGCGTCAGGCTACCCTCTACCATGTTGGCGATGAGGGGCACGCCCGGGAAAGCTCGGCCGATGGTGGCCATCTCATCCTCCGTGCGGGGCGCCTCGACGAAGATAATATCGGCGCCCGCTTCCCGGTAACGGTGAGCGCGCTCGATGGCTGAAGGGAGACCCTCGACGCCCCGAGCGTCCGTTCGCCCAATAATTAAGAACGCCTCCGAACGCCGAGCGTCCACGGCGGCCCGGATCTTCCCCTCCATCTCCTCAACGGGCACGACCCGTGCGCCGGCTAGGTGTCCGCATCGCTTAGGAAACACCTGATCCTCGAGCATCACCGCCGCGGCCCCAGCCCGCTCAAAGCTGCGCACCGTCCGAATCACGTTGAGGGCGTTGCCGTGGCCGTTGTCTCCATCGACCAAGAGCGGAAGATCGACCACCTCTGTGATCGCCGCGACGCGCTCCACCATCTCAACCTGATTGACCAGTCCGACATCTGGCCGCCCCAGCGTTGTGAACGAGACTCCGGCGCCGCTCAAAAACAGAGCATCAAAACCCATACTCGCGACGAGCCTCGCCTGTAACGCGTCGGCCACCCCCGGGATCGGTAGGACCTTACCCGTCCCCAGTCGGTCGCTCAGCCTACTCATCGGCCGTCAACCAAAGTGTCGGGCATCGTGTACTCAAAGCGATCACCACGGTTAGAAGTACCCAGCCAATGGGCGGCGCACGGGTCCCCTCTCCCACGACTTTGCTCTCCGT
>CALELH010000327.1 GCA_937902595.1 uncultured Myxococcales bacterium | reverse complement strand
GTCGTCTGTGCATGGGATGTCATCGTCGCACAGGAGCTCGTCGCCGCCCTCGTCGGTCTCCCCATCGCAGTCGTTGTCCTTGCCGTCGCATGTCTCGGTATCGTTGATGTCTTCGTCGGTCTCCCCATCGCAGTCATTATCGATGCCGTCGCAGGTCTCATCCTCAGGGATGCATGGTGCGACGGGAACGTCTTCTAAGGCTGCGGCCGTGAGCGTAAGCCCGATGATTCCCTTGAGGCCGTGTGGGATCACGAGCTGGCCGCCCGCCACCTCTTGCTTCGGCTCCTCTTCCTCTGGCCAGTGATAGGCCTTGACCCCGATGAGAACGTCCTCTTCACCGAACTGGTTGATGAGCGTGGCGAGGTCAATGGTGAAGCTCTTCTCGTGAAGCGGCGGACCGATGAACTTCAGGTCCCACCAGGGGCTCTGCTCCTCCGGGCTCAGCAGAACCTGGGGTGAATCGCTTGAGCCTTCGATGACGCCGACCAGGTGAAGGGTCGTAATCGATTGGCTCTCTGGTAGCTTCTCGCTGTCGATGATCAGGAACGCTCGCTCGACCGGTGGGATCTCTTGTTTGCATCCGGTCGGGCCGAGCGAAAGCAGAGCGAAGCCGAGCAGCAATCCCAAGACCCGCTGACCCACGGTGAGCGCACTCTCGCTAGGTATCGTCATGACAGGCTCTCCTGGTGTGAATGGCCCGCGTGCGCGCTGTCTTCGATGGCGGTCATAGGGTGTCTCTTGGTGTCTCTTGGTGTCGGTTCTTCTTCATACGGGCTCGTCTAGGGGGGGCAGCTATGAGTGACGCTGGTCAACTCTCCTGAGGCGCTGAGCAAGAGCACCACGCTGTCATTGACGGAGAGGTCGCCGAATGCGCCCGGCTGTGTTTCGGACCAGCCCTGAGTGATAGTCCCATCGCTCGACTGCAGCAGATGGGTCACGGTGAAGGTCTCGCTGTTCTCTGCGAGCTCGGTGACCACGTAGATGTCGGCGCCATGAGTCAACACGGCGACCACCACGGAGGCGGCGCCTGGCATCTCCCAGACCGTAGTGAACTCGTTGATGCCACCCAGGTTCGTAGTCTGGCTCAGGATCTCCGCTCGTTGGAGTCCGCCTGTTCCGGCCGCGACCAGCAGATAGTCGGGTTGCCCGCCGCTTCCTTCCAAGACCGACATGCCCGACAAGGTCCCCGAGATAAACAAGGGGCCTGTTCCTACTAAGCTCGGGAGGGTCTCGCTGGCGTCATTATTACCCCAACCACCCGCATCAAACAGCCACAGCAATCCATCCGTACTCTGCATGAAGAGTCGCCCGTTTGAATGCACCACTGTCTCCATTGTAGGGATCGTGTCCAACGTGGGCTCCACGACAGCGATCTCGGCGTTGGTCTCGTCGAGGGAGATGATGGCGACATCGCCATCGACTAGCGAGACATAGAGGTAGGGTAGCGCGACCTCAATGGATGTGCTCTTGAGGTCGCTGAACTCCCAAAGAGGATTCTCCAGGCTCCCATCATCGTCATTCAACGCCATAGCCATGATGCCCTGTACGGGGCTCGCGATGAAGGCGACCGTTTTTTGGGAGCTGTCTACGGGCAGGTCAGGTACAAGCTGGATATTGCGGATATCGAAGTCTGTGAGCTCCAGTTCTTCCAATATCAGTATGCCCCCGCCCTGGATCGAGAGGTGGTGGGCTCCACCCGTGCCAAGCGCCACATAAGCCACAGTCTCTAAGCTGGAGATCCCGTAGGCTTGTTCACCTTCGAACTGAAGGGGTAAGGGGGTCATCTGTGGCGGGCCCAGTCCCGCCCCGGTCGAGGGCGTGAAGAAGGCGTCAAACTCCAAGATGGTCAACTCGTTCTGCTCGACCAGTCCTGGATTCACGACGAGGCGCGTCACTGAGTTGTCGGTCTCACCGGCGACCGCGCCTGGCCCCAGAAATTGTGTTCCAGGCAAGGAGATCGTTTGGTCGTCGAACTGTTGGATGCCCAAGCTATTGTTCCAGCTACCGTTACCTACATACCAGCGCTTCACCTCTAACGTATCGGGCATACCCGGTCCGGACGGGTAGGAACCAATCGAGTACAGGGTTCTATAGGCATCTCCTGACGACCCTCCTACCCCAGCGGGATCCAGATAGGCCGCATTCAATTCCGTCACTGGACCAGTCAACACCTCCTGCTGGTCGCTGTACCACCCCATGTTCTCGTTGATGAAGGTCTCCAGGCGGTCTGCGGCATAGGTCACAGCGATGTCGTCCTTAATGGTGATTCCTGTATGGCTTTCCGAGAGAATTGGTAGCCAGTAGCTGAGGTCGGCGGGATACAGGCCGGGTATGATCGACGACGCGCTTTGCTCCAGGCTCCACGCCTCAAGATTCCTGGTCCCGAAGAGGTCGGTGACGCACAGCAGCGAGGACTCCTCCAAAGCACAGTTCTCGACACTATAGTTCTGCTCAAATTTCACCCAAATCGCGGGCACCTTACTGAAGTCCCAGGAGGATTGAGGATTTGGCCAGGTCAACAAGTCATTGAGCAGATCGGCCGTATCGAACACCAGCGCGCTCTCACTAGTCGCTCCCTTGAGCAGGATGCCTGTCTTACCGTCATTGGAGTGGATACCGAAGACGCCGGGGGCCGTGTCGAACAATCCACTACAGGATGCACACGAGATGAGCGTCGCGAGGTCGGTCTCTCGCTTCAGGTTTAGAGACCCGTCGCTGATATCGTACGCGTACATCAGCGTGACCTCCTCCGGGTCGAAGTCACTGGCGTAGTCCGTCTGAGTCACGATGACGATCAAAGCATCAGAATCAGCGTCTACGGTGACAGCGACCGGTTTTAGCGTTTTTTCTCCGTCCTCCAGGAGTGGCTGGTAGGACTGGAAGTCGACGTGCTCCTGGGTGTCTAGATCGAACACATGGAGTCCCGTTGTGCTGCCACCCTCTTGCTCCTCAAACAGGATGTAGAGGAAGCCCTTGTGCAGGGCCACACCCAGGAGAAAGCCAAGTCCTAAGTCGACAGGGGCCTGGACCGAAAGGCTCATTATAGAATAGGAGTCCTCGTCCTGTTCGTCTGCACACGCATAGGCTTGGCAGGCCGTCTGGCTCTCGTTACAGACCTCTAAGTCCCCGCACGCTCCGCAGATGTCACCGCAGCCGTCTGCACCGCACGTCTTGCCATCGCAGTCTGGCACACAGGCCGCCTCACATAGTCCGGCTTCAGTGCACACTGGCTTGCCCACTGGGCACACCGCGCATGACCCGCCACATCCATCGTCACCGCACTCTTTATCTTTGCAGCTTGGTGCGCACGAGCACTCTCCGTCCTGACAGACCTCACCAGCAATCGAGCAGTCGGTCGCAGGGTCTCCGGTTGGGCCTGAGCCTTCCTCGTTGCAGGTCTTCGCGACGTTATCGTCGCAGTACAGCTCGCCGGGACTGCAGAGCTCGACCACGCAGGTCTGCTCGTTTGAGCAATAGGTGCCGGGCAGGCAGTTGCCACATGAACCCCCACATCCGTCGGCTCCACAGCTTTTGCCGCCGCAGTCGGGAGTACATTCTTCGGGGACGCACGCCCCGTCTTCGCACAGCTGCGGCGGATCCAAGGTCAAGCAGGCGGTGCTCGATCCATCAACGGGTCCGATGCCGAGCGCATCGCAAAGCATCACAACTTCGCCGTCACAGTAGGTGGTGCCCGGCTGGCAGATCTTAGGGACGCAAGCGAGCGAGCCGTCACAGACGTAATTGACTCCGCAGGCTTCGCCCTCCTTCTTGGAGTTCTCTGTGTCGGTGACGCACTGGCCATTCACGCATACTTGCGCCGTGCAGGAGTTGTCGTCGTCACAGGGGACAGCGCCGGAGCATTCAGATTGGCTGCATCCTTCAATGGGCGTGTAGACGCATGCTCCATTGGCGCAGCTGTCTGACGTGCATTCATCTTGATCGTCACATCCATCGTCGTCGGAGCATTGACCTTCGCCACACCCCCAAATGGGCGCGTTCTGGCAGGTCCCCTCCAGACAG
>CALELH010000326.1 GCA_937902595.1 uncultured Myxococcales bacterium | reverse complement strand
CCCGGCCGCCGACTCACCAATGAGGGTACGGGTCGTGCCTATGGCCTTGAGGTGCTGCTACGACACAACCCGACGAGCCGCTTCTTTGGGTGGATTAGCTACACGCTGATGCGCTCGGAGCGAAAGGACGCAGGCGCAGATGAGCATCGACTCTTCGATTTCGACCAGACGCACATTTTGTCCGTGCTTGGACAGTACCGCATCACCAATGAGTGGGAGTTTGGAGCGCGTTTTCGGTATGTGAGTGGTATCCCTCAGACCCCGTTCGTTGGGTCTGTTTACAATTCGGATAGCGACAGCTTCGAGGGGATCTCTGGTGAGGTGAACAGCATTCGGATGCCCGCGTTTCACGCCCTCGACATTCGCGTAGACCGCAATTGGATCTTCGACACCTGGCTACTCACGGCGTACTTCGAAATTCGAAATACCTATAATCATGCGAATGTCGAAGCGTTGGACTACAACTTCGACTTCACTGAGCGTAGCTACACGACCGGGTTGCCGATCATCCCGTCTCTTGGCCTTCGGGGGGAGTTCTGATGAGACATGCCTATCTGAGCTGCTTGGTGCTGGTGTCTTCTCTCATCGGCTGCGGTGGGGAGAAAGACGATGGCCCGGAGAACCTGAGCCGGTTTCGCGTCATTGGAGTGACATCTTCGGCTCCCGATGTCTCGCTGTTTGAGGTCCTGCTTGGGCAGCCGGCGGAGCTTGAATTAGGCGTCGTCGATTTTCATCCAGGCGATGTCCTCGGCAGAGCTGTGGGTCGAACCTATGAGTGGACCGCCTGCTTCTCTATCGGCGCCATCACTAAGTTCGAGTGTCTTGATCCTGAGAAGGTGCTTAAGCACACCTCGACAGACGGCTCATTCAATTTAACGCTCGACACGTCCACGCTCCTTACGCTGATCCCTGAGCTTCTACTTGGTGACAAAGAGAGTGACGGTGATGAGTCCCCAGATCTGATGGAGGAGATGGAGGCAGACAAGGAGGCCGACCCCTGTCCGGAGGGCGCAGGCAACGGCTGCTCGACCGATGATGATTGCGACAGCGGTCTGACCTGTGTGGAGGAACACTGCGCACCCGGACCTTCAGTCAGCCCCATTCCGTTGATCGTAAGGGTCAAGGTCACGAGCGATGACGATGAGGTCATCGAGGCTGCGCGTACTGTCCAGATTCGTTTTTTGGGTGACAATAATAAGAACCCAGCGCCTGGCAGCCTCAAGATTCGCGAGGCCGTCGTGCCCCTCAAATCAGTCTCTGAGGGCTGTACACCGCTAGGCCCTTTCGACACGGCCGTGGGCAGTATACCTCTCGAGTACGTGGCAGACTCCGACGTCTTCGACACCTATACAGACTATCGTTTCAACGAATGTGTAGATGTAGACGAGACCGATGAAGCCATCATTAGTTGGTACGCTTCGCGAGGCAGCCTCGAGAATGCATTGGGCGCCTTAGACTTCCCTAAGAACGAACTCAGCCTAGAAGAAGAGGCCGGTACGGTCCGCCTATTTATGAGTCTCCGGGACGGCCGAAACGGCCTCATTGTAAGTTGCGTCGATCTCGAATTCTCGGATTCGCAGACGCCATAAGCTCCTCTCTCTCCCTAAGAAAAACGCTCTACGAAAAAAATAAAGCGCAACGTCGCGTGAGTACGACCGAAGGAACTTCCTGAAGGCACCGGTGGGCGGTGTCGAAGTTTAGGGGCTCAGCGCCTCAGGGAGAGATTCATATGACGTTGACGACGTTAATGGGGGCCGCGCTCTGCGCGACCGGCCCCGGAGTAGGCCAATCTTCGGATTGTACAGCAGGTCGGACATCTATCGATGAGCAGGCAGTTCATGAAACCGCTTCATCCGAAAGTGATGGTTTCATGCTGCGTTCATTGATCCCTGATACCGAGTTTGTAGTTCGATATGGTCATCGGAACAGACACAGCCAGACAGTCTCAATCGCACACAGCGAGGTGAAGGCGCTCGTCAATTTTAGGTGGGACCTAGGAAAAGAGCGGGTGTATATCGCCGATTCATTCCTTGGCCTTGACCCATCCTTAGGAGGCGATGATTGCGGCGAACCATCTGAGTGGGAGTCTCATGTATTCGATTGCTTGGACCATATTGAGCGAACCCGCCTCTTTCTGGAGGGGTCTCGATGAGAGCAATCTTTATGATCGGCACGGTGCTGATGTGCTGCGATGGGATTAGTTGGTCCAAGGATCGGACTCATTGGAGTTCAGATCGACAGTTACGACAGGTCATTCAGTGGGCAACTAGCGCCACCAACCTAAATCCAGATGAACTCAGTGATGCGGCCATGAGGGCGCGACAGTCTGCGGCAATTCCAGACGTTCACTTAAGATATGCATATGATTCGGACGTCTCCTCTCGAGCATCTCTGGACTCTCGCGCGTCATTGCTGACGCCATCAATTGACTCCACTCGGGCATTTGGAGATGAACACCGCGCTGAAGTGGGGTTGCGGTGGCAGCTTTCCAGATTACGTTTCCATCCGTCTGAAGCTCGACTTTTGGCCCAGAAGTTCAGGAGGACACAGCGGAAACAAGAGCGCGCCAGGAGGGCTCTGCGCAGCTTCATTGCGTGGGAACGCGCGACCATTTCATTGAGGCGGGCCCTCGACACGGAGGAGGCTGACAGCTCATCCACCCCTGTATCGGACATGGGGGTTGAGTCCGTGGTAATTCAGACAGTTGATACGGATGAGATAGAGAAACTGAGGCAGAAAGTACGTCTTCATCGAGCAGAACTAGATCTGTTAACGAATGGTCGCTTTTCGAGCCAATTAGCTTCCGAGGTGCAGCGATGAGGTTGGCTTTTCTATTCATCATGATCGGTCTCTCGGGATGCGGCGAATATTGTCCTATGGGCGAGGTGTGTGATCGCTCTTGTCCACCCGGCACCTCCGGGCTCTGCGGTCCGTCTGATTTGTGCCTTTGTGCCAACCAACATAACGATGTGTCTCAAGTTGATGCGCTCTGTCGTTCGGCTAGGCCCGGCGATCTCAGGATTACCGAGGTCCTGATCGATGGAGAGCCAACTGAGGATGGAGAGTTCGTTGAAGTCATCAATACGTCTACAGAGCCCATATCTCTAGGTGGCTTAGCCCTACTCTCAACACGGGGAGGAAAGCTCGTGAAACGAGTGCTGTTTCTGACGGGCTGCATTCCGGGTGGGGCTGCTCTTGCTATGTTCGGAGCGGAGAGTCGATGGATCTGGTCTCAGAAGCCCGAGGTAGAGCCCACCGTTGATATGGGGGCGTTCGGCTTTTCGAACAGCGCCCCCTTTCAGTTTGTCTTACACAGCCAAGATGGAGAGCAGCTTGATCTCGTTATGGGCGAGCCGGAGCAGATCAAGGCTGGAGTCAGCCTGGCCCGTCAATTGAGTGCACCAGAGGAGCCACTGGTTCTTCACACTACGATTGCGGCGGGACGCCGAAGTTCACCCGGAACCTGTCCTAACGGCTCTAGCTATCAGAGCGGGTGCCTAGAGACCGAGGAGCGTTCCTGTCGTTCGCCAGAGATAGGTCACCTCATCATTAATGAGGTGCTCATCGATGGTAAAGACACCGAGAAAGAGGAGTTTGTAGAGCTTGTCAATGCAACAGATCACTCCGTATCGCTCGCGGGCATCCAGCTACTATCAAACCGTGGACAAGGGCTCGCGACGCGGATTCATTTTCTTGATGGCTGTATACCCCCTCGTGGCGCCGTCGCCATCTATGAAGGGCGTGAGCGATGGGTTTGGCGTCCAGCAGTAAATGAAGATGTTGAGTTCGAGAGTATGCGTTTTGGTTTTCCAAATGCGGCTGACTTTAACTTCGTCCTTCAGGACCATTCAGGGCGACAGATCGACCGTATCTCTGGTGCTGCCCAACTGATCCGTCCAGGCGTTAGTGTTAACCGGCGACCGGATGTCTTTGGCCGAGCCGTGGTTCAACACACCGAATTGGATACGTCTCTATCTTCGCCAGGCGTATGCGCTAATGGTCGTTCATTTCAATCGGCGTGTCTGTACACGGCCGGTATCGCTGATGCCGTGGTTCTCAGGCTCATAGCTGGCCTCCCATGGGCCGACTTAATTGAAGCAGATTGACCTCAATTGAGGGTAAACAGGGACGATTTACCCTCTTTTTTTGTTCCTCACAGGACGACGTTAGATGACTTTTCCACACCTGTGGGTTCATTTGTGTACAAGGTGCATAAGTGTAAGTAATGAAAGAGCTTTCGTACTTTGTAAGTGTGTGTATTACATTTAACTACGTGTAGATATCAACGTGTTTTTCAGGATTGTGTAAGGAATTACAAGGGGTTCGGGGATCTTTCCCCGTTGACAGGCATGTTGATGCACTTCTATAACCATATCAATGGCGGAGGATGTTTTGCGTCTCCCGCGTTATAGGGGGACTATAGTCCATGACAGTCTCGATTCATGATTGCAGCGTCTGCTCAACAACCTTTGAGCTGCGCTTTGCATATCAAGTGCAACGGACACCTGCGAACGTCTATCACTTCTGCAGTCAGCGGTGCCACGAAGAGCATCTGCTGTCCGCGTCTAAGAAAGAGTGTGGGGTTTGCAATAACCGCTTCGATCTACAGTTCGCCTATCAGCAGGCGCAGGTGGACGGAGAGGTGCGCTACTTCTGTTCGAATGACTGCCGCTCTTCGGAGATGTCGGCGGTCAATCAGCGGCAGCGCCGTATGAGGCGAATCGCCGTCTTGAATCAAAAGGGTGGTACCGGGAAGACGACCACGAGCGTGAACTTAGCGGCGGGCCTGGCAGAGGCTGGGCACCGGACCCTGCTCATCGACTTAGATGCCCAGGGCAACGTGGGGGTCTCCCTTGGCCTCAACGCCCGTCGAACCATATTTCATGTGTTGGTCGAGGGAGCACATCCGGCTGATTGTATCGTCAATGTGTCGGAGAACTTCGATGCGCTGGTCAGTAATACCAGCCTAGCTCAGGCTGAAGTTCGATTGGTGAATACCCCTCGCAATCGTTTTAAGGTCCTCGCTGACCGTATGGCAGGCATCAGCAATTATGACTTCATCATAATGGATTGCGGACCGAGTCTCTCAGTTCTGAACCAAAACGCGCTGACCTACGCCGACCACATCATTATTCCCGTATCTTGTGATTATCTCTCCCTCGTGGGGGTGAAGCAGATCTTGCGAACGCTCAAGAAGGTCAACGAACTTCTGCTGCATCCCGTGAGTATTCTCGGAGTGGTACCAACCTTCTTCGACGTCCGGACACGGATCTCGGTAGAGGCGGTCAGCACTCTGAAGTCGTATTTCAAGGATCGTGTGCTGCCTCCGATTCGAATTAACACTCGGTTGAAGGAAGCTCCAGGTCACAAGAAGACGATCTTTGAATATGCGCCAGACTCTCGTGGGTCTCAGGACTACAGGCGGATGGTGAAGGCTGTCGTCGATTTTTGCGACTCTAATCAGGCCGATGTGCCTGTCTCCGTAGAGATGGAGACCGGTCCACCACCAGCGGTCGATCCACAAGAGGAGGCCAACGTTGGAACACCAGCCATCTGATGATCCGGTCGGAGCGATCCGAGGCTTCTTTGATGACGAAGAGCGGGCGGTTGAGGAGTTCTTCGACCCCAAGCGACCTTCGAAGATCAATCGGCGTACCGCGCCATCGACGGACAAGCCGACTCACTACAAGGTGATCTCCATCAGCATGTACACCGACGACATCGCTCGGCTTGACGAACTCGTCAAAGAGGCGAAAGGCATGGGTCACACAAGGGCTAACAAGTCTATGCTGATCCGTGAGGCGTTGAGGCAGCTCGACCTGAACGCGCTGCCCCGCCAGCGCTAGTCTGCTTTCGCAGGGCAGGCCTGCCGCACGTCGCGGAAGGCCTGTCACTACCTAATTTTATCCAATATCACTGATTAGAGAAGCAGCGCTTTACCTCTAGGTCTCATTGACCCAGCGGCGGAGGGATGTCTCGGATAGTCGCTGGCTCAACAGCAAAAGAGACACAGACACTCAAGCTCTCGGGTTCTCCATCTCGATCCAGGTCCATATCAGCCTGGAAGATCCCTAGGAATGGGGCGAGGTCAGGCGCGGTCGCGTTCACTGCAGCCCTCAGCTCAGCCTCCGGAAGCGCCGCCGTAAGCAACCCCTCTTCGATGGAGCAACCGGTGACGCCATTCAGCTCGGCCGGTACCGTCAACTCGCCGCTAATCATGGCGTTCTGAGTCGGAAGTTCGATGATCACACCGCCCGCTAACGGTAGAGCGAGGACAAACGGGCGTGGACCAGCGGTCATGGCTCCGGTATCGATCTGGGCACCTGGAAACATGTTGATGGGTCGTCCGTTCTCATCCAGAGAGCTGCCATGGACACGACCACGTTGACCAGTCACGATGGCGAAGTCGAAGCGAGCGTTTACGTCCGAACTCTCAATCCCATAGACCAAGCCGAAGAGGTTCAGTGAGCCTTGCATAATATTTTGGGCGATCTGTGGATTAATGATTCCCGCCAAAACCCCAAACGCGTTGTCAGCGTTGCCATCGCCATCTAGGTCTCGGCATCCGGGATCGCCAGCAGGGACAACTGAGAGCGTGACAATCCTGCCGACCTGAACCGCACAAGCTGCATCGCGGCCATCACAATTTTGGTCTATCTCGTCGCTACACACCTCGGGGGCCTGTGGATTAATCGCAGGTGCGTCATCGTTACAGTCAAAGTTGGCGCAGACCACCTCGCAGTTGACGTCATCGGGGCAAGGAGCAGCACAATCGATGGCGGCGCAGGCTACAGCACCATCTCCGTCTGCATCGAAGATCTCGTCCGTCTGGCCATCACAGTCATCATCGTAGCCATTGCAGAGTTCGGCCATTGGTGCTGATGCAACTCCACTGCATTCGGTCGTCCCATCCACTGCACATTGAACGAGACCGCTGTTCGCACATTGACCTAATCCTACGGCACACTCGGCGCCGATGGAGAACCCTTCGTCGACTAGGCCATCACAGTCATCATCAAGATCGTTACAGAGCTCATCACCACCATTTTGGACCTCGCACTCACAGCCGTCCTCCGAGGTACCATTGGCGTTGACGAACCCCTGGATGCATGAGCGAATGCCACAAGAGCCAGCTCCACAACGAGCGACCGCGTTGGGAAACTCACATACGGTTCCGCACTGGCCGCAATTCACGGCGTCTTGGGCGAGATCAAAGTCTTCGTCCGTCTCACCGTCGCAGTCATTATCGGTTTCATCGCACAGCTCATCCGTTGTGACAGGATCTGGCGCATCACAGCTTGTGCTGGCTCCGTCATCACTGCACACCCAGGTGCCTTCGGTGCTGCAGCTACCGACCTCTTTGGTACAGGGACCACCGAGGGGAAACCCTTCATCGGTTTGGCCATCGCAGTCATTATCGACACCATCGCAGACCTCAGGCTCTGAGGACTCGCATTCCATTGGGCTACCATCGACCTGGCCACTTGCGTCCACTAGGCCTCGGCCGCCTGCGTCTTCGCTCTCTGAGGCCGGGGCGCTCGGGGCATCATCCACACAACCGGTCAGCATGGTCGCGCAGAGTGCGCTGAGACACAGCGTCCTTATTACCAGCTTGGATACGCTCATGGCGGTTTACCTTTCCGAATTCAATGTATTGGGCGCGGTGAGTACTCAACCCGGCTAAGGTAGGTATCGCGACTTTTCCATGACTAGATCAAATTCGATCGCACGAATTTGGACCGTCAGACGCTCGTCGATGGTGTCGCCATTCATGACGGCTTCCGACAATCGCTCCCCATGTTGGGTATATTCTTGGATTTTTTCCTGAAACTGTTCCTGATCAAGTTTCCGAACAAGCCGGTTACGGAATCGACCAAATTGGCCAGTCTTTATATCGCCAACCAATCTCTCTACCCGATCGAGATATTCCGAAAACTCTCTTGCTAAGTCGGTCATCAGTGTGTCAGTCCTTTTTGTCGCCGCAGCAGGTTAGCGGCGCCATTCGTCTGAGACCAGAAAAACCGCGATTACTCCCAATTTGACAAGATTTGGCGCTGGGCTAAGGTACCTCCGATGAGGGAAAGTTTATCGATAACAGGCAGAACCCTGGCTACGACCATGGCGATGCTGCTGATCTTGGGCAGCTTCGGAGTGGCTCACGCTGCTCCTGATGAAGGGGAGAAGAAGAGTTGGTCTCTCGATGAACTGCTTGTCTCAGCGCGCGCGACTAGCCCGATAATGGCCGTGGCTCGCGCTAAGCTGGCCAACTATATGGCGCTGTTTGACAGAGCCTATTATTCCTGGACACCCCGCTTGAGCATTGACGCTGTTTTGGCGCCGCTGCCTGAACGCCGCGAGCTGAGAGAATGTGTCTCACTCTCCGCGACGGACCCCCTCAATAACCTGAGCGAAGTTTTGCCATGTCCCGGACAAAACCTAGAGACAGATGAACGAATAACGGCTGATACAGAGATCGGTATATTGGTCCAAAGTAGCCTGAAGCTGACCTTTCCAATCTATACCTTCGGTAAGGTTAAGTATGGATTAGAGGCAGCACGGGCTGGCTTGGAGGTCGGCCGTTCAGGCCTGGACTACGCGAGAGGTGAGCTGGATTATCTGGTTAAGAAGGCTTATTACGGCGCACAAATGGCTGAAACGGCCCTCGGTGTGCTCAAGGAGGGCAGGAAGAAGCTCGTTAAAGCGAAGTCGAAGGTTGAGTCGGAGTTGGAGAAGGAGACCGGGCGTTTCACGAGTAACGATCTGCGTAAGCTAATCATCGATGAGGCCGAACTTGAGTCGGGGTATCTTGAGACGGAGGCTCTCAATGGACAAGCTTGGGCCGCGATAAGGATTGCTGCAGCTGCACGGCCAGGGACGCGTCTAGAGCTCGACAGCCTGAAGTTGGAGCCGGTACATATCGAGACGAGATCCACCGAGGAGTACATAGAGTTAGCGCAGGACGCGAGACCCGATCTTCGTGTGGCTAGAGCCGCTGTGCAAGCGCGTCGGGCGCAGGTGCAGATGGCGGTCGCAGAGTTTTTTCCGAACATCGCTCTAGTTGGCGGCTTTCGCTATTCCAAGGGAACAACAGCCGATGATCCTGTCGATCCATTCGCCAGTGATAGTTACAATTATCTTGGCTGGGGCGTTGTCTTGGGGGCCGAATGGGACCTCGACTATTCGGTTTTGATCAGCGCTCATCGTCAGGCACAGGCCAAGCTAGCTGAGCAAAAAGCGCAATTTGATCTTCTTATGCAAAAAGTTCGGCTTGAGGTGACCGCCGAGGTCACTGAGATGGTTCGGAGACGCAAAGAGCTTACATCCCGTCGTTTAGCGATGAAGGCAGGCAAGGCTTGGTTAGTGTCCAACTCACTCAATTTTGGCTTAGGACTCACCAAGATCGACGACCTATTGAAGAGCTTAGTTGGGTATAGCAAGGCACGGTTGACCTATTATCGAATCATCTACGAGTATAATTTGACTGTTGCTCGCCTATCGCAATCAGTAGGATCTGAACTCGCCGTCCCTGCACCTAAATGAATAGGTGACGGTCTCTGTGCGTTGAGTTCATAAGAACAGAACTTTTAAGGCAAGTCCCATGAACCGAATCATTGTGTCAGCGTCTGTGCTTATTGCGTCGATGCTGGTCTCTACAGTCGTTTCTGCTGCACCCCCAATGCGTTTCCTACAGGCCAAGGTAAAAGAGGCCAGGACTCTACTTGGAACCAAAGTCACCAAAGGTTCCCCAGAGGCAGCGAAGATCGATGATCAATTGCGGACATTGATAGATCCCGTATTGAACTTCGATCGAATGTCCGAAAATGCGCTTCGAACTCACTGGCCAACACTGAATGAGTCGCAACGTTCAGACTTTATCGCTCTGTTCCGAGCACTCCTCTTTCATAGCTATCTCACTCGAATTCGTAAGGCGGACGAGGCGTACACGATTGATTATGAGTCGCAGGAGGCCAAGGGTACCAAGGCGGCGACGGTGACCGCGATTACGCGTACTAAGAAAGCCGAGATAGAATTGGTGTTTCACCTCATTCTTGGAGAGGGCCAGACCTGGGTTGTTGAGGACATCGTGATTGATGAGGTCAGTCTGGTTGAGAATTACCGTGAGCAGTTCAGCCGAATCATAAGCAAAGATGGTTACGTCGTACTTCTACAGAAAATGGCTGACCGTCTCGTTGAGTTAGGTGGGGCCATCCCAGCGCAAGTGACGTCAGTTAAGGCCGCCAAAAAGACCGCTAAGCCCGTCGGTACGCCCGCGACAGCTAAGCCGACCGCCCAGTAAGTCTCTACCCTTGGAAGGCGACAGCGATGACTGTGCCCAATACCGCTGCAGCGAACGCCAATAGACCATAGATGACAAGCTTCCTTGTACTCGCTCGGGCACGCGTTGGCCGGTTTGTAGCAGCCAAGAGACACTCAATATTACCGAAATGAATACGGTCGCCAGGCGCTACTCTTACGGCCTTGGTCACTTTACGACCTAGTAAGTGAGTCCCGTTACTGGACCCAAGGTCTTGCAGCACATAGCCACCATCGTGATGGCTGTGTAGTCGAGCATGGTGTCGTGAAACGGAGATATCCGGGAGGTGAACGTCGTTCTCTTCTACTCGACCAATTGTGACGATGGGCTCGAAGAGAAGTACCTCTCTACCGGCTTGCGGTCCGCCGAGTAAGACCAACTTACCATGTGCTTTCTCTGGCGCGACTTGGGCAGTGTTGATTCCGACGCCGGTTGGTTCTTCTTCTAGCCTCTCCAGCTGAATTGTAAATTCACCGATTCGAACTTTGTTCTCGAGTTGAACTTCAACCTCGCCCTGGATGCGTCGGTCGTCGATGAAGACACCGTTTGCGCTGCCCATATCACCAATATAGATCCGGTCATTCTCAAGGTAGATACACGCATGCTGGCGAGAGATGGTCTTACTCGACAAGACGATCTCGTTTTCGTTTGTCCGCCCGAAATGAAGGAGCTGGTCGGAGAGTTGATGCTCACTCACTAGCGCGCCACGTTCGTCCTTAACAGCGAGGATGTACATGGGGATTGCTCGTGACGGTTAGCCGAAGATTGAGGGGTCAAGAGGATGCTCAAGTTCTTGAGCATGGCTATACCACCTCGGGGTGTGACCTTGGCCATCAAACCCTGTGAAGATGTCGCTCAACTCTCCGTCGATGTCGACGACCTGGGTGACGCAGTATTGCCCATCCGCATAGGCGAGTAACTGCACCAACACCTCGGCTCGATCACACACCAGTGACCGAACGTGCGCCGCGTCACCACGGGTATCGACCGCACCTTGATGGGCGAGCCGAGTCAGCGCATCGTCAGGTGACCGCGCATCGACACCGATAACACCTCCGTTTACGCTTCCGCCCATCGCGGTCAAGGCAGACAGAGTACCTGAGCCTCCAGCATCTGAGACGATGAGTCGATCCGGGCGCATCGTCAGCGCATTTCGAATCAGAACATCCGGATTCCCGCGAGAGAGCAGCACTGTTTCGGGGCCACATGAGAGTCGGCTTCCCGTTTCCGTCGCGACCACCCTGGTACCATCTGGCAGGGCACCGATTAGAGACGAGATGAATTCAAAGCGTGCGTCTAGGTCGTTGCTCGAGACGATAATCACTCTTCCCAAACCCATAGCCTGGGTGAGGAAGGTTGCGATGTTCTCGTTCAGTACCCCAGCGCCGACAAGTGAATTGAGGTCGGGCGACGACTTCTGTGGCCGATCAATGGTGACATATGGGCCACCAACCGATGGCATCGCCATGTGTACGCGCGTTCCATCAGCCAGATAGCCGCTTATGAAGTCAGCGTCCGGTGAGATTTCAATACCGCGCGCTCCGAGCAGCCTGCCGACACCAGCGACCATCGCCGCTACACCTGAGAAGGAAGACGATCCCTCGGTCTGATCGCCACCTCGGGTGATCCATGATCGATCAGGGCCGTTAAAATATATACGCTCGATGCTGGCGTCACCAAGCAGCTCCGTAAGAGGACCAGCGCCGATTACTTCGGCGACAGCGCGTTCAGCGACCGCATCAGCATCAATACCAGAGATTCCATCGAGCGCCTCGCGTGCAGCTTCAGTGAGCTTCTCGCTGATTGAGCGATCTAGGCTTGATTCTGGATCGAAGGCGCCAGGAATACTCACCGGGCTCCGGTGGGTATAATCAATGAGCCAATTATAGAGCGCCTGAGGTGCCTGCTCTGCGTTGACGTTGAGTCCTTCAATACTTGCAGGCGCTGCCATAGGCGCGGCTGATGCTTGAGGAGCAGATGCTGGGGCTTTCGCCGCCAGAGGCTCGGGCTCAGACGCCGCTGGTGGCGCCGGGGCCACAGCGGCTGGCTTAGGCGTTGGTGCCTTAGCTGGCCTTGGTCGTGATGGCGGTGGAGGACTCGGCTCCGGAGCGGCTGATGGTCGAGGACTCACGGCGGGAGGTTGCCGACGTGGAGGTGGAGGCGGAGCCTTTGCTCTGGGCTCTTCCGCAGGCTCCGGTGGCGCGCTCGCCTGGGAACTCGACTCAAGTGGTTCAGTAGAGAGTATGAAGTCGCCTATGTAGATCTTGTCGGTCTCTTTGATCACCATCGGTGAGGCGATCTTCCGACCATTGACATAGGTGCCATTGGTCGACTTTAGATCAACGATGATAAACTTGCCGTCCTTGATGACAATTCGGCTGTGTCGTTTGGACACATTTTGCTTGGGCAGGATGATGTCGTTGCCCTGCACTCGACCGATGGTCACCTCGCTCTTATTGAACTCTTGGCGGCGAGGTTGCCCACCCTTCTCGTGTATGATCACGGCCAAAGACATTGTCGCTCCAAAAGCCTACGTCGGCGAACCCTATCCGATTTTGTATGTCGGGGGCTTTGCAGGTGTCAAGAACCGTCGCAATGTTCCATGAGTCTTTTCTTGTCCGAGATCGACTCGAAGTGAGTGCTTCTAGTCTCTTAAGAGGCGTTGGGACCGAAATTCAAGGAGAACCCAAATTCCGCTCAATATGATGACTAAGACCGCGGCAAGCGTGAACATAGTGGCCTCGTCGAAGGTGTCGGCGACCCATCCGAAGGCCGGAGTCGCCCCCAGCGAAGTCACTTCCCAAATCGCGGTGAACATTGCGATCCCAATCCCACGTAGATGGGAAGGCATTCGCGTCACGACTTGACCTGTCAGCACAGGAAAGCAGTATCCGTGTCCTAAACCAGCGAGGAGACCGGAGGCGCAGAACGTCAGTGAAGAGCTCGCAGATGCAGCGATCAGACACGCACCTGCGTAGCTACAGAGGGCGGGGACCACGAAGTTGTGTGGTCCGAGTTTGTCAGGGAGCCTAGCACCAAATAATCGCACTCCTACGGCGCCAAGCGCGTATGCCGCCCACAGCTCAGCAGGATGGGCGATCCCTTGCTGCTTTGCGGTCACCGTCACAAACGCCATGTAGACGGCGACGAGACCGGAGAACACGATTGTAGCGAGCCAAGTCGAGAGGAGAGGTGTGCTGCCGATAGCTTCTTGAACGGTCGCCAAAGATATAGGCTCCGCGTCTTCGCGTTGACCGGTCGCTGTCTCAGGAACGGGTATGAGCGCGAAGATAGAGATGAAGACGACGACGCCCAAGCAAGGGAACAGTAAGTTAAGATCGGACAAGGGCATCTCTAGGCGGTCCACAACAGCATTGATGGCGATGGGGGCGAGGCCTGAGATACCAAAAAGAGCGATGCCTTCTGTGCGCCTACTCTCCGGAATAAAATCCGATACAAAGGTGAAATACCCGGTCATTAGAGTTCCGGTGCCAACGCCAACGAGAAATCGGGCTCCGTAGATTAATGGGCCGATGTCATCGGCGAGGCCGATCAATCCCATCGCTGCGCTCAAGATGATCGTGCCGGCGATGAGGGTTGGTCTACGGCCAACTCGGTCAAGAGACCACCCAGCGAGAGGACGAAATAGGAGCCCGCCGACCGAGGCCATCGCCATGATCATCCCAATCTGGGTATGCGATCCTCCAAGATGCCCAATGTAGACGGGCAGAAGTAGCATCGAAGACCAGCCCAAAGCCTGGAGAAGGTGTCCGAGGACGAGGAGCATAAATGGCCGTGTGAAGAGTGGCTCTCTGGACTGCACGTTGTCTTTAGTCGCCCTTCAGAGGTCAATATTTCGCCTCTGGTACGTTCCGGGAGTTATGTAGAGTGAGCTATACGCGATAGAAACTCGCATGCACCGATGGCGAGACCGGTGAACGCTAACACTGGAACACTAGATATCACCGCACTCAGCGTCAGCCAACTGATCAGACCAAAACAAACCGCCGTTTCTAGCAGAAGAAGCCATACTCGGCTGACTGTGGCACCATGCGCTGAACGACCTGCTGGAGGTGTCATCATCGGACCCGGTAGGACTGTCCCTTTGTACACGCTCCTGACTTGACCGTCGGTCCACTTGAACTGTGTGGGAGGGTCATACGACGTGGATACGCTGTTCGGAGCGATATTGAGCGCGTTGGTCGGTGGTTGAACGGACCAAACGGGAAGAGTGGTCAGAGGGCCTGTAATGCAGAGGAAGAACACCAAAATAGGCCAGGGAGATCGGCCGCCGCTCGCGAGCGCGACCACTCCGCCTTCGCGCCTCCACAGCGAGAGTGTCCAGGCTGTCGCACCTAAGGCTGCCGTTGGAAGGCTCCGAATTAGAAGCTCGATTGCGTGGAGCGATCGACCGTCTACGAATGAGCCTATATACAGCGCGGCAGAGCACAATACGGCGAGGGAGACGAGCCGAACAACGAAGGCTAAACACAACATATGAAACAAAGCTGTCACTTGATGATGGTGCCAGCGAGAAGGCGGATCTACAATCGGGTAAGTTATACCCAGTTTTATGGATAGGGGGAGTCTGGTGCGGAAGACGAAGATCATTGCCACGATCGGTCCAGCGACGCGATCTCCGGAGAGGCTTACGGCGCTCTTCGAAGCGGGCTGCAACGTGGTAAGAATCAACATGAGTCACTCGAGTCAGGAGGAGGCGGCTGGCATCATTGGGGATGTACGTACAATCTCTGATTCAGTAGGCATATTGCTCGACACTCGTGGCCCAGAGGTTCGAACGACTGATGTCGATGAGCCGGTAGAGTTAATCGCTGGACAGGACGTGATCGTCCGCGGCGAAGATGGGCCAACTACCGCTGAGATCGTTCGGGTGAATTACTCTGCTTTCCATCGTTCTATGGAGCAGGGGGGGTCGATTCTACTGGCTGATGGTCGGATTCATCTCGAGGTTGTCCTGGCGACTCCTCAGGAGTTGAAATGTCGAGTCGTCGTGGGTGGAACCCTCGGTTCGAAGAAGGGAGTAAACGTTCCTGGAGTGAAGCTGCCCATGCCCTTCTTGTCCAAGCAAGATATCTCGGATATCCGCTTCGGTGTTCGGCAGCAAGTGGACTTTATCGCGGCCTCCTTTGTGAGCGAGGCTGAAGACATCCTCAAGGTCAAGGAGCTCGTCGAAGAGGAAGGTGGCAAGACGTCCCTGATCTCTAAGATTGAGGCTCGCTATGCGATCAAGAATCTAGCGGAGATCATCGCGGTCTCCGACGGCATTATGGTCGCGCGTGGCGATCTTGGTGTTGAGATTGACGCCGCCGAAGTACCCGTCGTCCAAAAGCAGATGATCGATGCCTGTCGGCAAGCGGGACGGATCGTGATCGTCGCGACTGAAATGTTGGAGTCGATGATCCACAATCCGCGACCGACGCGCGCTGAGACCTCAGATGTGGCGAATGCGATCTATGAGGGGACCGATGCGGTCATGCTCTCTGGAGAGACGAGTGTTGGTGCCCATCCAATTGAGACCGTCTCCTTTATGGCGAGAATCGCGGAGGTCGCCGAGCGGGATGTGGATAGGCGTTCAAGAACCCTTCCTGGAGGGGCCAGGGCTATGAACATCAGCGATTTGATGTGTAAAGGCGCTTGGCTGGCGGCAAAGGAACTCCAGATTCGAGCGATCGTGGTCCCAACGTCCTCCGGCCGCACAGCGTTGCGTATGAGCCGGTATCGCCCTGTCGTGCCGATCTTAGTGACCACGCCCGATATGTCTGTCGCTCGAAAATTATCGCTGAGCTACGGCATCTATTCTCTACGGACGCGGCATTATGGCCGTATGGAGAACATGATTCGTCGCTCTGTTCAGATGATGGTGGAGCAGGAGTTTCTCTCTGAGCAGGATCTTATCGCCGTTGTTTGCGGTGTGCCGGTTGGACGATCAGGGAACACTAATCTCATGACCCTACAGCATGTCTCTGCTTTGCTGGGCCCTGCGCCGAAGTGAGGTAGGAGCGCTCGTGCTCGCGTTCCGAAGACTCACCGACAAGAATTAGCCAAATCGGAAGACTCGGGCTATAAACCTACATAAACCTACATCTAGGTGAGGGGTTGATGAGGCGAGGGCACGAACGAATTTCTTCAGACTTCTACGTCAATAAGGTCGTAGACGGGGTTCCTTATCTAGCGCGGACCAGAGATCTAAGCTCCACCGGCGTCTATCTCCATCGCTTGATTGAACCGCGAGTTCGCCCAGACGCCTCTGTGGCGTTACAGTTCGTTTTTCCTGGAACTGAAGAAATTCTCTGGGCAGATGTCGATGTTGTTCGCTACGACCGAGACTCTGGTTTCGGTCTGAAGTTTCGTAGCTTAACCCCCAGAGTAAACCGCTTGCTCGCTGATTATCTTTCAGCGCGGCGACCATTTGGTGAGGATTCTCCTGGTCGACTCGTCTGAACTCATGGGAGCGGCGGTTGACCCACTCATTGGACCTGGGCAGACTCACAGCGACGAGAAATTTACTTTTCGCCTCATAAGTCGGCGCTAATGGCCGATGTAAGAGACGGCGGTTAGTTTTATTTTTGGACTCTGTGTTTGCTCGCTCGAGCGGAGCGGGCGAGGTCTTGCTAGAAGGAAGGAGCACAGAACGGTGCGGATCCTCACTCCACTCGCTAAGCCGGGTTTGGTTCTTGCCAAGTCAGTGGCTGCGCCGGGAGGTAAGCTACTCTTCGGACGTGGGACCGAGCTAAACCGTCGCTATTTACGAGTACTTCACGAGGAGGGTCTAAGGGTCCTCAACGTCGAGAGTGATACGCGCGTTGAGCCATGGGAGCGTGTTCCCGAGGTCGATGAGTTTGTTAGATCTCTTGACGCCCGATTTCACTCGGTGCGGGATGACCGCCGCATGGACATCTTGAAAAACGCGATCCAAGGTGTCTATCTCGACTTTCTCTTCGAGTTGGAGGAGTGAGATCGATGCGAGGTCTAGACTCAATTGATCAGTCTGGTGAAAACGAGGCCTCGCGTCAGATCTTGGATCAGATTGGGCGACGAATGCTTAAGCGTCGTGTGGACGCCCTCAAGAACTTGCCTACCTTTCCAGAATCCGTCCTACGCATGAACGAGATGATGCTCTCGGACCAGTCTAATCAATCATTTGGCCAGATCGCAGAAGCGATAGAGGCTGATCCTGTGATGACGGCGCGAATACTCCGAATGGTGAACTCCGCCTTTTATGGGGTGAGTGGAGCGATCTCATCCGTCTATGACGCTCTCGTTATGCTGGGCCTGGACGTTGTGAGAGGGATCATCCTCTCGAGTTCGTCTATGGACCTGGCGGCGGGCCGGCAGGGAGTTAGAGGCCTGCGGGAGCATTCCTTTGGAGCGGCTGTCGCGGCGTCGGCGCTCGCGAAGGTGCTCGGTGTATCGAGAGTAGAAGAGGCGTCCGCTGCAGCGCTTATGCATGATATCGGGAAGCTCGTATTGGCGAGCCAGCTCGGTCGAGAGTATGACCAAGTTGTCAGTCGCGCGATCCGTCACGATCAGACCATCTACCAAGCTGAGTCAGATATGCTTGGGGTTTCCCATGACGTGATAGGTAAGTGGTTGGTGACGAGGTGGCGCTTACCGGCGTCCCTCGCCGAGCCCATCGCGCTGCATCACACTCCCGAAAAATCTAGGCGTTACCAAGAGACGACAGCGATAGTACACGTGGCCGATCTGATGGTCCGTGGGTATGGATTTGGTTTTGCTGGTGATATGATCATGCCAGACTTGTCGCAGAGCGCTTGGCGGACGCTAAGTCTCAACGCGCGGAAGATGGAGAAGGCGGTGAAGCTCATGCATGACGATCTCCAGAAAGCGATGGTTCAAGCTAATCTCTATGTCTTCGAATGAGCGACGATAGTGATATCCAGCGTCTCCTTTTAGAGCGCGATAGATATGCCAAGATCGTCTCTGAGTTAACTGAGCGGTTTGACGAGAAAGTAGAAGAGCTCTCCTTAGTTCGGCAGGTTGGAGATACCCTCGGTTCGAGTCTCGATCAACGTACGGTCTGTACTGGGACCGTCGATCTCTTACAGGTCGCGTTGGCTCCCGAAAATTGTTCCGTGATGTTACTGGATAACGAAGGAGCGCTTGTTCTCGCGGCGGCTCGGGGAGCCTTCGATGATGAGGCGGCTGCATATGAGCCTGCAGCTCAGCCGATCATCTTTGAGGCTGGCCAAGGTGTCGCTGGTGCCGCCGTAAGCTCACGGATGGCGATTCGCATAGACGACGTTAATGAGGACTCGAGGTTTCATTCGCTCCCAGACGCGGAGGTACAGCCCGCGAGTATCCTCTGTGTTCCATTGCTCGCCAGAGGTAGAGCGATCGGCGTCCTAAATTTATCAGATTCAGTGCCTGCAGCGTTTCAGCCTAAACATGAGCGCATCCTGACGATCATCTCGAACGCCGTCGCTATGGCGCTTGAAAACGCTAGCCTCTTCTTTGAGGTGGCCAGGAGCCGAGAGGCGCTGGCGACTGAGAACAAAACTTTAAAGCGTCAGCTCTCTGAACGCTTCGCCGTAGGCGGTCTCATCGGGAATAGTCCCGCTTTTCGCGCCGCGCTACAGCTGATTGAGAAGGTCGCGGACACGACGGCTAATGTTGTGATCACGGGTGAGAGCGGTACCGGAAAAGAGGTGTTCGCTCGGACACTCCACCACAACAGCGCTCGCGCCGATCAACCTTTTGTCGCGATCAACTGCGCTGCGTTGCCCGAATCTCTTCTCGAGGCAGAGCTCTTTGGTATCGAGCGGGGCGTCGCGACCGGGGTAGATGCGCGCGCAGGCACCTTCGAGAAGGCGAGCGGAGGCACGCTCTTCTTGGATGAGATCGGTGATATGCCGGCTGCCGTGCAGGTACGTCTACTGCGGGTCTTGCAGGAGCGTCAGGTCCAGAGAGTCGGTGGCTCCGAGCCTATCGATGTCGACGTACGTGTGGTGACCGCGACTCATAGAAACCTCCTCGATGAAATCGCAGACGGTCGTTTCAGAGAGGACCTCTACTACCGACTCAAGGTGGTCGCTGTCGAACTGCCAAGTCTTAGAGAGCGTCGCGAAGATATCCTTCCCCTCGCTCTTCATTTCATTGGACGGTTTGCCGCTCGACATGACCGACCGGATCGACCTCTCAGCAGGTCGGCGGCGCGGGCTGTTCTCGAGCATAGATGGCCGGGTAACGTCCGGGAGCTCGAACACTGTATGGAGCAGGCGGTTCTGTTGAGTACCGGAGCAGAGATCGAGCCGGATGATTTAGGGCTGGACCCTGCCAGTGCATCCGGAATTCGAGTTGAGTTACCCGCTGAAGCGGGGGATTTTCAAGATGTTATGGACAGTGTCCAGATGATGGCTGAGCGCGAACTCATCCTCAGAGCGCTTCACGAATGCCGTGGTAATCGAAGCCAGGCTGCGAAGCGGCTCGGCTTGGCCCGCCGCACCTTATTGTACAAGCTTAAGCGGTACGATATCTCCTGAGTGCGCAATGGTGTGCACACGTCCCGGGGTTCAGTGTGCAGCCGTTTGCGCACGTTCTTTCATACTGTTTTAATTGGCTTTCATTGTTAAGTTTTGGCGTCTGTGATCGTTTTGGTGTGCAGGCGATTGCGCATATCGCCTTGCCTCGGTATTGTTTTAGGCGTACTTATGTGGCTGGCACGCCACGTGCTTTACAAGTGTTGCGTTGACACTTGCCCAGGGGGGCTCTGAAGATGAATCACAGCGAAGCTCAGTGCTACAGAATCTTGGGACTCTCGGGTACGGAGAGTCTAGACCAGGTCCGCAGCGCGTATCGGCGTATCGCCTTTAGGTTACATCCCGATCGGAGTGGTGG
>CALELH010000325.1 GCA_937902595.1 uncultured Myxococcales bacterium | reverse complement strand
GACCTCCTCAGGAGTGCCCATCTGCATGAGCCCCGCATCTTTACTTCCCTCTACTGGGCCTAAGAGAGCGACTCGATCCGCCAAGCCTAGCGCCTCACTCCGATCGTGGGTGACGAGTATGCCTGGTGTGTTCTCCCGTCGTAAGATACGACGCACCTCATCACCGACAGATTGCCTCAACGAGCCGTCCAAATTAGCGAAGGGCTCATCCAGCAATAGCGCGACTGGCCTGGGCGCCAGGGCACGCACTAGCGCGACCCTCTGCTGCTGACCACCAGACAGCGTACCGGGACGACGATCCTCAAATCCTTCGAGGCCAACCATCTCCAATAGCTCCGCTACCCGCTCGCCCCGATCCGGCTTGTCATGAATCCCGAAGGCGACGTTCTCGGCGACGGTCATAAACGGGAAGAGCGCGTAGTCCTGAAACATCATCCCCAGGCTGCGATGCTGAGCTGAAGTCTTCTCGTGTCCATCCGCGCAGACCACATCGCCTCGGAGCTCGATACGCCCCATCGTCGGCGTAACGAAGCCTGCGATCGCCCGCAGTAAGGTCGATTTCCCAGAGCCGGAGACGCCCAAGACACTGATCAACTCTCCGGGCATGACATCAAAGCTGACACCAGACAAGACGGGGACCGATCCGTACGTATGACCAACGTCGGTGAGACGAATGACAGGATCAGACATCTCTCCTCCAGCGGTTCAGGCCCACCTGAAGGGCGAGCGCGATCATTAAGAGCACCAGCCCAGCGAGCCCAACGTCGGGCAAAGACCCCTCTTGCTGCGCGTCGAACACCCGCTACGCCAAGGTCGAATGATTCAGGGGGACCAACATGAGGGTGATGGGAAGCTCCTTGGCGATGCTGAGGAAGATTAAGGTGTACGCCGCTATCGCTCCGGGCGCAATCGTCGGGAGCACTACCGCCCTAAAACGTCTCCACGCAGAAGCCCCCAAGCCGAGCGCCGCCTCCTCCTGACTCGCATCGACACGCAGCAGAGCGGGCTTGAGCGCGGCGTAGCCCTGCGAAAGAAAACGCATCAGGTAGCCGACGAAGAGAAAGATCCCCACCCCCTCAAGAAGCGTCCATGCTGAGGCTCCACCGATGTCTAGAGGCGCCTCCCGCTTGAGTCCCAGAATAAGCTGAAGGATCCCCACCGCGACCAGAACACCAGGGACGCTGCTCGTCAGATAGATCGCGCCCTCAAGCACCCCGCCCGCCCGACCCGCGCTGCGCGACGTCAACCAGGCTGGCGCGACCGCCGCCGTCACGACCACGAGGGCACCGACGGCCGCAAAGACGATCGTGTCGATGGCCGGGCCAAGAACGGGCGCGAACTCGACCCCGTTTTCAATCCCGCTCCAGAGCCAGGCCAACAGGCTGATAACGGGGATGATCACGCCCAGTCCGATCATCACCATGTAGACGCCATAGGTGCACCAGAGAGCGGGCCCCGTGAGGGGCGCTCCCTGTCTCGCTCGCTCCGGCCGACTCCGCTCCACTGGCTGACGACCATGGAGAAGACGTACCGCAAGGAGGAGAGGGATCACGACCACGACCAGACCAAAGGCCAGAGTGATCGCGTCGCGCCCACCCCGAGCCTTATACAGCTCCCAGGTGAGCACCTCGCAGTCGAGCACAGCGACGGCGCCAAAGTCGCTTACGACGTAGAGACCCACCAGCACTAATCCAAAAGACCAAGCAGGCCGTAATAGAGGCATGAAGACGGTCGTGAACACGCTCCATTATGACGCGCGAAGATACAAATCGACCTCAGCCTCTGAGCTTGGGCAGCGTCGTAATGTCGCGGCCGCTAACAAATGTACGTAGGGCGTACACGCCACGCTGAGGACAAGAACGGCGGGCCAAAACCCTGTGAACTGACCACCGAATCCAAACAATGCGCCGAGGGATGATGCGGGCGCCATCTGCTCTCTCACGATGGTCGCGAGCAGATAACTCGGGACAGCCAGAGGGAGCAGGCTCATCAGGGATCCCAGAGCTCGGCCGGGAAATTCAGCCCGCACCTCGACCCACGCGAGCCAAGACCCAACGAGTAAGCTTATGGAGGAGACGCTGGCCGCCAGCAGCAGGGTTCGGCCAAGCAACGGCCACACCCGATCCATGGAGAGCGGCGGTGGCACGATGAGCCCCGGCGGCGCTAGATAAGTGAGCCACAATCCAAAGAGCGGGAGCACCACGAGCACCGCCACGCACACGGCGGGGACCCACAGCCAGGCTGTGGGTCGACGAAGCCCGATGGCGCCTGAGGCCATCTACTGAAGCCCGAGCTCTCGAAGCAGCTTGATGGTCCCGGCGACGTCGGCCAAAGCCTCCTGATCCACCGAGGCGGACAGCGTTGAGATGGACGGGACGTTAGGGTGGGTCGCGACCCCGCTGACCGTCGGATACTCATAGACCTTCTGAGCAAAGTAGGTTTGGGCCTCTTTCGAGAGGAGGAACGAGACAAACCTTTGAGCCGCAGGCTTGTTCTTGCTGTGCTTCAAGATCGCGACGCCGCTGAGCATCATGAGGTTACCTGCGTCACCGATCTCATTGAAAGAGTGGTTGGCGGCTTTGAGCTTTGGGTTCGCCGCTTTGAGTTTGTGCAGGTAGTAGTGATTGACCCAGCCCACGTCGATCTCTCCGTTGCTAACGGCTTTCACCTGTGGAGAGTTCTTTGGATAGACGGTTGGCTTGAGCGCGGCGATCCCCTTGAGCCAGGACTTCGTCTTCTCCTCGCCCCAGATCTTACGCAGCGCGCTCACGTGTGCCTGGTAACTTGAGTTTGACGGGGCCCAGCCCAATCTCCCCTTCCACTTAGGGTCAGACAGCTCTTCCAGCTTCTGAGGGAGCTCTTCAGCCTTCACGCGGTCTGGACTGTAGACGAGCACGCGCGCGCGGCCGCTGGTCGCGACCCATCGACCAGCGTTCTCTCGGCGACTGGTGTCTACTCGCTCCAAGGACTCGTTGGAGATGTTGTCGAGGTGCCCTGCTCTCGCGAGGGCGCCGAGGTAGCCAGAGTCTTGGGCAAAGAAGACATCGGCCTCAGTCTGGGTCCCCTCGGTCGCGATTCGGTTGGCGAGATTGGCCGTGCTCTTATCGAAGCGTGTCTTGACCTTCACTCCGGTCTTCTCTTCAAAGATCTTCAAGAGCGGCTCGACAAGCCCCGCGCTTCTTCCCGAGTAGATAACGAGCTCGCCGCCGATCTTGGGCGCCTCCTTCGCTGGCGCCTCCTTCACCTCAGCAGCAGGCTTATCTTTGACGACTGCAGCGGCCGCGTTCTTTGTCTCGGCCTCGGCGGCCCCCTGAGTCGGGGCTTTGCTCTTCTCTACCGCGACGGGCGCCTTCTTCTGAGTCACAGGGGCTGTCTTGTTCGACGAACACGCGCACAAAAATGTCGCGAGAGTTGTTGCCCAAAGGGCGCTTCTAAGGGTCGCTAATATCACCCGAGATCTCCTCTAAACGATTCTGGCCAATCGCGGGCATCTTGGGCAAATTGATGTGGAGCGTCAATTCGTTTGGCTGGGTATTCTTACCCATGAGAGTCAGCAGACTCAGAGACAGCCGTCGGTCCAGCCGAGAATGACGTCTTGAATCAGCACAGAGCCACCCGCGCAATCGACCACTACAGAGCGGTTGTCGATCTCGGCACACTGTAAGGTCGATTCGACCGTTGGCCAACCGCCTCGTGTGTACTTGTATGTAACTCGGCTGAGGTGACCAAGAGTGACGACCAGTTGAGCGCTCCCATCGGAGCGAGTCATGCGCAGATCAACTAAGTCTGGCTCCCATTCGGCGACTCCCAGACCTTGCCCAGCGATGAAGATCTCGGCGTCTTCGGTCGTACTCACCGGCAAAGTGGCGAGGAAGGTGACCTCACACTCCTCCGGGACGATCGTTCCTTGGTCTACGCTCACGAGACCTTGGTCCAATTCGATACCTGAGTCCGATCGGAGCGACGCATCATCGGAAGCGTTCTCGGCGTCGAAGAGGGAGGCGTCAGTCGGTCCCACGTCGGGGGCGCCGAGGTCTGAGGAGTCGACGAGTTGGCCGTCGGAGCGCCCTACGTCCTGAAGACCCCCCGCGTCCAGCACCATCGCTAAATCGAGCGGTGGCAACTCCGCATCGGTCGCATACTTTTCAACATCGGGGCACCCTGTCAGAGAGAGGGCGAGAGACAGCACGAGAGACGTTCGTTTCATCACAATCTCCTACCAGCGAGCCTGGGCCTGCAGCTTGAAGACGTCGCTGTCCGGCCGAACCTCAGCGAGGTTTGCGTTAGCGCTACGTGTCGCGCGTTCGGCGAGCTCATCGAAGAAGTCACCGCTGATGTTGTCCCCATAGTCATAACGTGACCACTGGGCGAACAGCTCAACGCCCGAGGCGAGTTCGAATCCGATTCGCGGGCTATACACTCGAAAACTGAGTGAATCATGGTCCGTGTGCATCATCACTCTGTCATACCGAAAAGCGATGGTCGGGTTCTTCCAGCCGAGGCCCAATGCTCGATACCGTATATCTGCGCCCCACTTAAGATAGCGACGGTCATTCTTACCCGGGTCACCGATGGCTGCGACCTCGTGGGGAGTCGCCACGTGGGCGGTCATTCCATAGAGGTCGACCTCCGCTCCATCCAGATGGCGGACCCAACCTCCCTTCGCAGACTTGAGGCTCCGCCGCAGCGACCACTGAAGCTCAAGACCCTGGGTCTGTATCTCACCTGTACCGCTCTGCTCAGAGCCAAGAAAGTTGAGTTTAAGATTCTTACCATCGCTGCTGTGGAGCAGCTCGACTGCCCGGCCAATAAACTCGGAGTTCTCGGCCTCGATGAAGGAGAACGTGTATGCCAAGCGTCCCACATAAGGGATGGCGAGCTTGGTGTCGAAGCCACTGACGACCAGCTCGCCCGACTTCGTATAGCTCCGACTCTTGTCCTCATCTTCATTCCAAGTCTTTAGGCGATACCCGTGCACCTGGATCTGCGGATACTCCACACCGAGCATCAGCCAATGAGTCGGACCGAAGCCGAAGACCTCTTGTGAGTTCCGTGCGTGCCCACCGCCACCGACCTCGAGCAGGAAGTGGTCATATGCCCTCGCCTGCATCATCAATCCAGCGGTGTGCGTCCGCCCGATCAGATAGGTGTCGTAGGCTGAGATATAGCCCATACGTCGCCAGAACATCCCAACCCGTGTCGTCAGCTCGAGCCGCGCATGGGGTGTGGCTGTATGTTCAATGAAGGCTGTCGCTGGCGTAGAGCTGTTCCCTTGTCGGTCTGACCAGTCCGAGAGATTCGCGGCGAATAAGCCAGCGACAAATCGCGTAGATCCGTTCTGTGCGCTGAGGGCGAGCTCAACCCATTCGGTCTCGTTGATACGTAGGTAAGCGAAGCCTGATTGAGCGTAGTTATCGTCGACTAAATCGGGACCACGCTCTGCGAGTGGGCCCCCGGCGAATCTTACTGGCATACGCGCATAGCCATGCCAAGCGAATCGCCAATCCCCCGCCTCTCCGCCATCTTCTGCGAAGCGGTGAGTCAACTCCATGGGCTCGTCCGGAGAGACGAAGACAGCGGGCTTGCCCGCGTGGAGCAAAGCCGGAGCACAGAGCGCTGAGATGAGGACAAATAGGTTCATCTTATGAGCGAGCATTACGGCCTCCACGGATACGACGGCCACCACAGATCAGCACGCCGATCCACAGAAGCCATGAGGCTGGTGCACCTTGACCACTCGACGAGGAGCAGAAGGTCGCTGGCACATCATCAGCAAAGGGATCTAACGCGGCCGGCTCGGAGGGGTCATTATTGGACTCACCACCTCCACCACCCGTGCCACCGAGGCCATCGAAGGGATTATTGCTACCAGCGGAAGCACCGGAGCCGCCCTGTCCATCTCCCCCACCGGTCATCGACCCACCCGCTCCGGGCATCTCGCCGCCACCGCCGCCTGCGCCACCGCCGCCTGCGCCACCGCCGCCGCCCATTCCGCCTGCGCCGCCTGTTGGCTGCGACGCACAGTGCGCCCAACCCACGTCGACGTTCGGCGCTCCCAGTCCTACTTTCTCAAGCTGAGCCATCTGCCACGCGCCCGCGCCGTAACCAACCATAGGGACGACGCCGGTGTAGACCGCGTATTGGTCAGGCTGGAACAGCTCGGGGATCAACAGATCGTTGACGAGCGCCGCCGTGGTGACCTTGTTAAGAAGCTCGTCCGCCCGAGCGGGCTCACCTGCCCGTCTAAAGATCTCTCCGATGCGCAGGTCCAATAGGATCCACTCACTCAAGTCGTAGGTCCCTGCCTGGGGCTCACCGTTGAGAGAGAGTCGCTCCTCCAGCCGTCGATACCCACCTGAACGAGTTCGGAGACGCTCGTAATACTGAAGCGTCCCCTCAAAGACCTCGTCTCCTGGCGACACCAAATCCCAGTGCAACATCTCGACGGTTGAGCCATCGACGAAGACGTCGGTGCTCGCGGCGTCACGAAAACTCGCGAAGCTCTTGGTTCGATTATTGACAAGGAAGACCTTGGAGGCCTCCAAGAGCGCCGCGGAGCGCTCTCGGTAATAATCAGCCAAATCCCGGCGACCTGCGACGTCCGCGATGGCCGCGAAGTCAGCCAAGCCCCTGATCATCGTGGCGGCCGTGTAGGTGAACACCTTCTTATGTCCCCAGTGGACCTCCCAAATAGAGCACTCGGCGACGGGTAAATCGTTGGAGGTGAGCGCGTCGATGTCAGCCGCGACCTGAGTGAGCGCTTCGAAGACAGTGTCTCCGTGCAGGGTCTCTTGCTGAAGCCAGTCTGCGTCACAGCTGTAGTGCATATAGGCGCGAGCCGCTCAGAGGGTCAGACCAAATCCATCGGTCTCGACGTTCGGTCCGAAGAAGTTGAAGTCACCCTCCTCTTTACCATTTCCATAATACCGAACCGATGAGATTCGATAATCTCGGCCCAAATATTCAGGGCTACTGAAGAAACCTGCCCAGGCACCCAAGAGAAAGTCGACGCCCCACCGAGCCTCGTCCACGTGCCCCGTCATGGCCTGAGCGACGATGGCGTACGCGCCATCACGAACCCAACCTGTGTGCCACTCGCCGATGGGGAGCGCGGCCAGGAACATGCCTCTGTTGCGGCGATTCGCCTGCACCGGCTCCATGACCTGCCCCATCCGCATGACGGTCTCCGATTGCCGCCACAGCGCGACCTCATCGGGAGTCAGGCTGTCCAGCCCCAAGCTGGCCGGTGTGACTCGCCATGCCTCAAACTCGTCCATGGTGGCTCGATAGAGCGCCTCAGCGCTCTTCTCGCCCGCGAACTCATCCCAAGCAGCCAAGATGTCCGCCACCGAGCGGTCGTCCTTGAAGTCGTTGGCCTGTGGCTCATTGGGATCATCATTGACGAACAGGACCGCTAAACCCCACCAAACCTCTTCGCCGACACCCAAGCTGAGGGTCTTTCCCGTGACCAGGACCTGATCGTCTCCTTGGCAGTTCTCATCGCCACCGACGCGCCCCGTATCGCGGACCCGGTCAAAGATGCTGGAGTCCCGTCCGCAACCGACCTGATCAATGGACCCGATGGGGACATACATGGCGTGACCACCGCCCGGACCTGTCTCGACACCTTGGGCCCCGTTCCACTCAATGCGCTCACCATCGCCGCTGGGCTGAGGACGCCCTACACCCAGCTTGAGATTTGGCTTCGCGTAGAGCTCTACGTCCAGGGCTTCTTGAGTGCCGTTGGTCACTCGAATAAGCATGATCATCGCGTTCGCGTTGAAACCAAAGGGAGAGAAGTACCTCACCTCAACGTCGGCGCCAGCCTGTCGGACTCGAGCGCGAATGATGTGCGTCTCGGATTCATATCCAACATCCCGAAGATCAAGCAGCCAACGTCGATCTCCATTAACGCCCAGCCCAAAGTAGGCATCGTGGGCCAAGTCTCGACGTCCAATACCGCCATCACGCCGCTCATCTGGTGGAGCGACATATCGATAGGGATGCTCGAGGAAGTCAGTCAGCCGGCCTGCGTTGCGATCAAAGATCTGGAAACCGTGACCGTTCCCCGTGGTCAAGTGATACCAAGACCGCTCGACGCTCTGAGCGTGAGCCGCTTGCGGCACGCAGAACGTGATCGTGGCCATGAGGATGAACGACTTTAGACAGGTCAAAACCAAACGTTTCATGATCGATAATTCTCGTGGTGGTTATTGAGGGCCTCCCTCGCGAGGCGGGACTGTAAATCAGTTTAGAGTCACGGGGTCAAGCAAATGCAGTCATCCCACTCCCAAAACACTGTTTTCTACCCATTGTTTGTTTCTTTTCAGGGAGGTTCGCAAAAAAAGAGAAGCAAGTTCTTGATAATGGCTTTCATTTTCGGTTACAGACGCATGTACGATTTTGAGAATCGTTTTCATAATGAGTTTTTTGGAGAGAAAATCGTGAAGATTTCAAAGTTTGTTTCCCTAGTATTCTTGGTGGCTTCTGTCGCCCTATTCGCAGGCTGCGATGACGACGGCGGCGACGGCGGCGCTGGTGGCGCTGGTGCAGCAGGTGGCGCCGGTGGCGCTGGTGCAGCAGGCGGCGCAGGCGGCGCAGGCGCTGAAGGCGGCGCAGGCGGAGCTGGCGCTGAAGGCGGCGCAGGCGGAGCTGGCGCAGCAGGCGGCGCAGGCGGAGCTGGCGCAGCAGGCGGCGCAGGCGGCGCAGGCGCTGAAGGCGGAGCTGGTGGCGGCGACCCAATGAGCGCCAAGTACGAGTTCACGAGCGACTTCGAAGGCTTCGAGGGCCAGAGCAGCGTCTCCAACAGCGGCCAGATCGCACGGCACGCGCTCATCAACGCTCTTAAGAACCTTATGGGTGGCCTAACAGAGCGTCTCGACCGTGACGAGGATCCTCTCGTCGCCGTGGAGGGCACCGTCTACGGTGAGCTAGAGCTCTTCTTCACCTGCGCCGACGGCAATTGCGAAGCAGAGACGACTGGTATCACCACGGACCCCGCCGCAGTTCAGAGCACCATGGGCGAGATCTCTGGTGGAAAGAACATCGTCGGTAAGTTCGCCGGCAACGACAGCGCGACAGACCACAAGGACTGGGCAACAGCCTTCGTCGGATGGGGCCCTGACGTCACTTCGGCGAGCGCTCTAATCCGTACGTTCTTCGACCTACTCGACAACGCAGCGGTCGCTCGTACCGATAACATGATCCCTCTCGATCCTAACGGCAACGCCATCACCAAGGTATTCGTCACGGCTGAAGGTCACGACCTCCAGCAGCTCATCCAGAAGTTCCTTCTTGGAGCCGTCGCGTTCTCCCAGGGCGCTGACGACTACCTAGACGACGACGTCGACAGCAAGGGCCTCCGCGCGAGCAACCTGCCTAGCACGAACAAGGACGGCTCCATCGGCAAGGCGTACACCGCGCTCGCCCACAACTGGGACGAGGGCTTCGGCTACTTCGGTGCAGCCCGTGACTTCGGTAACTACACCGATGATGAGATCGCGAAGAAGGGTGGTCGTGATGACTACCAGGGCTACCACGACACCAACGGTGACGGTGCCATCGATCTCAAGACCGAGTACAACTGGGGACACTCCATCAACGCTGCGAAGCGTGACCGTGGCTCCAGCACCGACCTGACCAAGGACGCGTTCGAGGCGTTCGTCATGGGTCGTAAGCTAATTCACGAGAACACTGGCGAAGAGCTCACCGACGAGCAGATGGAGACCCTTAAGGGCTATCGTGACAAGGCCATCCTCGCTTGGGAGAAGGCCATCGCTGCGACCGTCGTTCACTACATCAACGACACCATCGCCGACATGGATGCAGCGGAGTACAACTTCTACGATCACGCCAAGCACTGGGGTGAGATGAAGGGCTTCGCGCTGTCATTCCAGTTCAACCCTCGTTCACCTGTGAGTGATGCAGACTTCGCCGCTATCCACGAGAAGATGGGTACGGCGCCTGCGCTCCCAGGCGCTGACAACTTCGACGCATACAAGGCTGGTCTCCTCGAGGCCCGCGGCATGCTGCAGACCGCGTACGGTTTCGATGAAGCCG
>CALELH010000324.1 GCA_937902595.1 uncultured Myxococcales bacterium | reverse complement strand
TCCTCCACTGATGGTTTCCCGAGCCGATGGGGGGTATCACGTACCAGCTACCCCTGGCAATACATGGGAGTGGATCTTTACAGATCACCTGTGAGTCACCAGCCCTCACTCAGGCTGATAACCGTTCTCTCCATGCTTCAAATTAACGAATCGACTGAACTCCATGAAGAACTTCAATTTGCAGCTCCCCAATGGACCGTTTCTCTGCTTAGCGATAATGATCTCAGCCAACCCCTTGTCCTCCGAGTCCTCGTGATAATACTCGTCTCGATAGACAAACATAACGATATCCGCGTCCTGCTCGATGGCGCCGGATTCACGCAAGTCACTCATCAATGGACGTTTATTGGGCCGGCTCTCAACACCTCGATTTAGCTGTGAAAGCGCGATGATCGGAACGCTGAGTTCTTTCGCCAAACCCTTAAGGTTTCGACTAATCTCTGAGATCTCTTGCTCACGGCTCTTCGCGGTTGGGGCGCGCATCAATTGCAGATAATCAATGACGATCAAACCAAGGGGTGGCAGCTCACGGTCACTCGCTATTCTGCGACACTTCGCCCTGACATCCATGACCGTAGCGCCGGCCGTGTCATCGATCTGTACCGACCAATCGTTCATACGACGAACACCGGCCACCAGCTTCTCGATGTCTTGATCCCTGAGATGACCGGTGCGCATCTCTCGTGAGTTGACCTCCGCCTCACAGGCGAGCATACGGGCGGCCAACTGACTGGTCGGCATCTCTAGACTAAAGAGCGCGACGCTCGTGCCGGTCATCCGCGCAGCGTTCGCCGCGATGTTCAAGGCGACCGCCGTCTTCCCCATCGCTGGTCGACCGGCGAGAACCACCAAGTCACCACCCTGAAAGCCCGCGGTCAGCGCGTCTAAGTCCGCGAATCCGGTCGGCGTACCGGTGACAGCCTTTTTTGTCTCGAAGGCCGTCCTGACCTGAGTCAGCACCTCTTTCAAGGCGTCCTTCATGGGAACGATGGAGCCTCCACGTCCTTCGGAGCCAATCTCGAAGATGAGCTGCTGAGCTTCGTCGAAGAGCGTCGCGGTGTCTTCATACTCACCAGACTGAGCTTTGGTCATGACACCAGCGCAGGCCGTCATAAGACGTCGGACCTCCGCCATGTCATGAACGATCTCCGCGTGGTGAGCGACATTAACGGCGCTCGCAGATACCTGATCTAAACTCGCCAGGTACTCCATTCCACCGATCTCTTCGAGTTGACTTTCCCGCTCCAGCGCCGTCGCCACCGTCACCGTGTCGATGGGTTCACCCTGCTCGGTGAGACTCAACATCCGTTCAAAGATGGTGCGGTGCCGTGGCGTATAAAAATCATCAGCGGTGACGACATCAGCGATGCGGTCAAAGGCCGAATTATCGAGAAAGATCGCTCCCAGAACGGCGAGTTCCGCGTCCCGAGCTTCTAAATGGCGTCCAGTAGACATACGACGCCCCTTCGAGGGTCTAACTGAGGATTGATTTAGCTTGAGGCGGGGGGATTTACCCCCCCGTTGACAAAGAGACTAAGCGTTCTCTTCGCGGGCGACAACCAGAACTTTAATCGTCGCTGAGACATCTCGGTGGAGCTTCACTGGAATCTCGTACTCACCAAGCGTCTTGATGTTCTCGCCAAGCTGAAGCCGGCGACGGTCAACATCATGACCCTGCTCTTTAAGCAGCGCCTCGATCTCCATCGCGGTGACGGAACCGAAGAGCTTATCGTTCTCTCCGGCCGACTTCTCGATGGTCAAGATGACGTTATCTAGAGCGGCCTTCTCAGCCTCTGCCCCAGAACGCTCCTTGGCGACCCTCGCCTCGATGACGCGCTTCTCGTGCTCGACCTTACGCATCTGGCGATCGCTCGCCTGCACTGCCAAGCCACGTGGCAACAAGTAATTGCGGGCGAAGCCAGCCTTTACCGTTACGATATCACCGACCTCACCGAGGTTGGCGACGTCTTCCCGTAGGATGATCTGCATCGCTGACTCCTTAGTGGTGATTGATGGTGGTGAACGGCATCAACGCGATCATTCGAGCGCGCTTGATGGCCTGTGAGATCTTGCGCTGATTCTTAGCGCATAGACCTGACACTCGGCGTGGAACAATCTTGCCGCGCTCTGTAACGAAGTACTTAAGGACCGAAGGATCCTTGTAATCGATCACAAGAGACTTATCGGCGAGGAAACGGTCTACCTTACGTCGACCACCACGGCGCTTCGCGCCTCCAAAGCCGGCCATTATGCTACCTCCTCGGCTGCGTCGCCGCTGTCGGCGCTGTCATCGCTTGCAACAGGAGTGAAGCGATCCAGGGTGTCGGGAGCGATCCCGTCTTCCAGCTTAATCGTCTGGAAACGAACGCAGTCGTCCATGAGGCGGAGCCGACGCTCAATCTCGTGGCTCAGACCAGGCTGAGTAACGAACTCTACGTAGTAGTAATATGCTTTGTTGAACTTCTCGATCTCATACGCGAGCTTGCGCTTGCCCCACTCCTCATTTTGGATGATGAGGGCTTCAGCGTCCGTGAGGACCTGGAGCACAGCGTCAGACACGCGCGTGCGCTGCTCTTCTTCAGCCTCAGGCTGAATGAGATAGATAAGCTCGTAACGACGGAGCTTGGCATTTGCCATCAGTAACCTCCCTACGGTTTTGATGTAGCCCATGGACAAATCCATGAGCAGGGAGCGGGTGAAGACCACCCAGATTTATAAACACCCCCTGAAAACTCAGGGGCTGCGGATACTAAGGGCTGTCTCAAAAATGATCAACCCTTCTCAAAAAGATCTATAACCGACTCCATTCCCAGGAGCCGGTTTGGCCATCGACCCCTCTTATAGGAGAGGAGCGATAACCAGAGCGATAACGCTCATGAGCTTGACCAGGATGTTCAAGGATGGACCAGCCGTGTCCTTGAAGGGGTCGCCCACGGTGTCGCCAACAACTGCGGCGTCGTGAGGAGGCGTACCCTTCTCGAGGATCTCGCCAGTCGATGTCTTGAACCCGCCGTCCTCGAAAGACTTCTTGGCGTTGTCCCAAGCACCACCAGCGTTCGACATGAAGATCGCCATGAGCACACCGCAAACGGTCACACCAGCGAGCAGACCACCGAGGGTCTCTGCACCGAAAATAAAACCAACCGCCACAGGTGCGACGACCGCGATAAGACCAGGCAAAACCATCTCTTTAATGGCCGCGTTCGTTGCGATAGCCACACAGGTCGCAGAGTCGGGATCAGCCTCACCCTCTTTAAGACCAGGGATCTCACGGAACTGACGACGGACCTCTTCAATCATGTCCATAGCGGCGTTCCCGACCGCCTTCATAGCCAATGAAGAAAATAGGAAAGGCAACATGCCACCGACGAAGAGACCTGCCATAACCTGTGGCTTGGTCAAGTCGATGATCTCAACACCCGCAGTGAGCTTGAAAGCAGCGAAGAGCGCGAGGGCGGTCATCGCGGCGCTCGCGATGGCGAAGCCCTTACCGATAGCGGCGGTCGTGTTACCCACAGCGTCCAGCTTATCGGTGCGCTCACGAACGATAGGCTCCTGGTGAGACATCTCAGCGATACCACCAGCGTTGTCGGCGATGGGACCGTATGCGTCAACAGCGAGCTGAATACCAGTGGTAGAGAGCATGCCGAGCGCGGCGATTGCGACACCGTAAAGGCCTGCAACCGAATGAGTCGCCATGACGCCACCAGCGATGAGCAGCATTGGGACAGCGGTAGACTCCATTCCGACGGCGAGACCAGCGATGATGTTCGTCGCCTCACCCGTCTTGGACTGCTCAGCGATGCTGTTCACTGGCTTCTTGCCCATGGAGCAGTAGTACGAGGTGATCATTCCGACCAAGACACCGATAGCGAGGCCGATGACCGTCGCCGTTCCAATCTGTACCCAACCGATGTTCTTTCCAGCAGCCATGAGGCCCTCGGCGGGCCACATCATTTTCGCGATACCAAAGGTCGCGCCGGCCATAACAAAAGCGGCACCAAAGGCACCGAAGTCGAGGGCATGCTGAATCTTAGTGGTGTCCGCGTCATCACTCGCGCGGACAAAGAATGTACCGACGATTGAGCAGATGATCCCGCAGGCTGCGATAACGAGGGGAAGCAGTACCGGTACTACGCTGAGGCTCTCGCCAGAGACGGTCTGAAACCCGAGTGCAAGAACCATCGTTCCGATGATCGCACCAACATAGGACTCGAAAAGATCAGCGCCCATACCTGCGACGTCGCCGACGTTGTCACCAACGTTATCAGCGATGACCGCGGGGTTGTTGGGGCTGTCCTCAGGAAGACCCTGCTCGACCTTTCCAACCAGGTCAGCGCCGACGTCAGCGGCCTTGGTGTAGATGCCGCCACCCACACGCGCGAAGAGCGCGATGGACGATGCGCCCATGGAGAAACCAGCCAAAACGTTAAGGGCCTTCTTCATGCCACTTTCGTCGATGGTCGCTGCCAAGCCTGCACCCTCAACGGCGTTAAACATGCCGGTGTATACAATGTAGAGAATGCCCAAGCCGACGAGGGCGAGGCCAACAACTGCCATCCCCATCACGGTGCCGCCGTTAAAAGCGACGCGCAGCGCAGCGGGCAAGCTCTTTGCGGCAGCAGCGGTGGTACGAACGTTCGCCTTCGTGGCGACGTTCATTCCCAACCAGCCAGCGAGACCGCTCGCGAAAGCGCCAATCACAAAGGATACGGCGATAATGGGGCTCTGGTTAGCACCAGCCGAATTTGCCCATGCGAGTAGACCAGCCACCACCACGACGAACGCCGCGAGCACCTTATACTCGGCCTTCAAGAAGGCCGTCGCGCCCTCTTGAATACTCGCCGCGATGCGCTGCATCGTCTCGTTGCCAGCATCCTCCTTGCTGACGCTAGACGCCTTAATAAAGGCGAAAATAAGCGCCAGGGCGCCGGCCACTGGGGCACTATAAATCAAGTAATCCATTTAAATCTCCTGCCTCAATCACGAGGCCAAAAGGTTTGTATGACGACTTGCTTCAACCGGTTGACCCATTCTCAATATCGGGCGTTTTCGGCATGGCCAAATCAATTTCGAAATCAAAAACTACGTTCCGTTTACAGTATTCATGGCTGGTCTCGTCCCCTCCTTCACCGCGGTGCGAAGCGCGCTTACGCTCCGTTCGATCAGGTCTGGTAACCAGTCCTGTTCTTCGCCCGCAGAGAAGTCAGAGAGCACGAAACTAGAGACCGACCCTTTCGGGGGTCGACCAATCCCAATCCTCAAACGGTGGAAACCGTTGGTCCCTAGCTCCGCCTGGATTGAGCGCAGACCATTATGGCCTGCGTGTCCTCCTCCAACCTTGAGCCGAACCGTGCCATAGGCCAGGTCGAGCTCATCGTGTGCCACCAGAATCGAATCGGGTGCCACTCCAAAAAAACGGCTCGCCGGTGCTACCGAACGGCCGCTTAAATTCATAAATGTTTGCGGTTTGAGCAGGACCACAGACCGTCCTTCGACGTGTCCTGTGCCATAGAGGCCGTTGAACTTCGATCGAGACAGCTGAATCCCAGCCTCTCTCGCGAGCTCATCGATCACCATGAAACCGATGTTGTGCCGATTCCCAAGGTACTTAGGTTCAGGGTTGCCCAAACCTACGAGAAGAATCCGCTCCATCGAGACCTACCGAACTCACCTCGCTCAAAAGCGAGGGTTAGCCCTCACCGTCCTCGGCTTCATCGCCTGCGTCTTCAGCTCCGCCTGCCTCTTCCTCATCCGCCGCAGCGCCTCGCGCTCGAACGACCTTAGCGACGACAAAGTCACGGTCAAAGACCGCGGTAACGCCGTCACTGAACTTGAGCTCGCTCACCATGACCGTGTCATCGATCTCGAGATTGGTGATATCGAGCTCTACATCGGAAGGGATGTTCGCCGGCAAACTGAGAATCTCCAGTTCACGGCAAGGTGTGCGAAGGCGACCACCAAGAGACACACCAATGCACTTCCCGACGAACTTAACAGGGATCCTGCTGACCCGATTCTGCTCGAGGTTCGGACACACAAGGTCCACGTGGAGAACCTGGCGGCTTACAGGCTCGCGCTGCAACTCACGGACCAAGGCCGTGTGAGTACCACCGCCCTCAACCTCTACCTGCAACAGCGCGTTGCTGCCCTTGGGGTTCTCAAGAGCCTTGTTCAAAGCTCGAGGGTCAAGGCTCACCGAGATGGCCTGCTCAAGATTGTGTCCATAAAGAACGGCAGGGATGAGACCCTTCGCTCGGAGACGACGGTTTGCGCCCTTTCCTGTATCGCTACGAGGAGACGCTGAGATCGCGATTGCTTCCATGACTACTGTCCTCAACTACTAACGTAAGCGCCCTACTCGAACAGGCTGCTTACGGAATCCAAATCGTGAATACGCTTAATGGCCTCGCCCAAAATATTAGCGACGGACAAGACCTTAATCTTGGGGCACGCACGCCCCGCGCTGGTCAGCGGAATCGTGTCGGACACGATGACCTGTTCCAGACAACTTTCAGAGATACGCGAAATCGCAGGACCCGACAGCACCGGGTGTGTCGAGACAGCGAAGACGCGGCGGGCGCCAAAGTTCTTGAGCGCCTTAGCGCCCTGAACCAGAGTACCGCCCGTGTCGATCATGTCATCGACGACGATGGCATCGCAGCCCTCAACGTCACCAATGAGGTTCATCACCTCGGCGACGTTAGGTCCGGCTCGCCGCTTATCGACGATGGCAAGTGACGCGTTGAGCTTCTTCGCATAAGCACGAGCTCGCTCAACCCCACCCGCGTCTGGGCTGACGATCACCGGCTTGGTCAACTCGAGCGACTTCAAGTATGCGAGCATGACCGGTGAGGTGTACAAATGGTCTACTGGACCATTAAAGAAGCCCTGAATCTGGCCCGCGTGAAGCTCCATGGTAATGAGTCGATTGATCCCTGTGACACTCAACATGTCAGTCACAGTCCGAGCTGAGATAGGTGCACGAGGTGCAGATTTCCTGTCCTGACGCGCGTACCCGAAGTATGGCATCACAGCTGACACGCTCCCAGCAGACGCACGCTTAAGCGCATCCGCCATGATGATCAGCTCCATCAGGTTATCGTTCACCGGCGCGCACGTACTTTGAATTACGTACACATCGGCACCTCGCACGGACTCGTCGATCTCTACGCGGATCTCTCCGTCCGAGAATCGACCAACTCGTGCATTCCCAAGCTCCGTTCCCAGATAAGCACAGATTGACCGTGCAAGTTCTGGGTTCGAATTACCGGTAAAGATCCGGACCGACATTCCGAGCCTCCGGGGCAAAAACAGGGGCGGCAGGATTCGAACCTGCAATACCGGGTACCAAAAACCCGTGTCCTACCATTAGACTACGCCCCTAAAAGCAGGTAACCCCTTGAAATTTAAGACTAAAACATTCGAGAGTCGCGCTGTCGTCTCAAATTGGTGGCGGTAGATACCATAGGCCTCATCTGCTGTCAACGATCGGAGCACCTCTCAAAAGGTTAACCGCTTGTCATATAGCGACTTGCGTCCCATCGTGAGATGAATACCTAAAGTCGAAACGCATCAGAGGCACCCGATCGACACCGTGACACCAGCTGAAACTACTGAGTCGAGGGCCTTTCCCACGGGTCCGCTCATCCTCGCCTTGGTCGGTACCTTCTACGCGCTTGGCGCGGCCCCTGGCCTGACCTGGCTGGACGCAGGTGAGCTCGCAGCGGCCAGCCACGAGCTCGGAGTCGCGCATCCCCCTGGTCTACCCCTCTTCTCCATCATCAATAAGTTCGTAACTTTGCTGGTCCCATTTGGGGACGTTGGCTTTCGCGGTAATCTCGCGTCAGGGCTTGTCACCGCCCTAGGTCTGCTATTGGCCGTTCGCTGCTTTAAGTCGAGACACGCGGTGGCTACCATCGGCGCCGCTGTCCTTATGGGGACGACACCCTTGCTCGTTCTCCACAGCACCACAGTGGAGGTCTACGCTGGTGTGGCGGCGCTCGCCTGCGTGACCGTTTGGTCTCTCGCGCGGGAGCGCGAGGGCAATGATCGACGCTGGCTCGTGACCGCCGCGCTTGTTCTCGGATTTGCCATCGGCGGTCACCACGCCGAGTTACGACTTCTAGCGCTCCTGCTCTTGGTGCCCTGCGCGCTCTTGAGTCGCTCTATGGGTCAGGCTATCGCGGCGTTGATTGCTGGTGTGTGGGGCACCCTCATCATCGCCTATCTTCCCATTCGATCATCTCTCCCTCTGTGGCGCGACTGGGGGGACCCTTCGAGCGGCGCCGCTCTCTGGGATCACTTTTGGGGTGCGCGGATTAGAGCGGCCTACGGTCAAGATATGGGGACCGTCGATCTCGCTGTCTTTGATAAGCTCTGGGACCAATTGGCCCTCTCGGCGCCGCTCCTGGCGGTGCTTGGGTTGATCGGGTGCGTGCTGGCCGTACGCCGCACCGGTGGCTGGCTTATACCGGCCCTCTTGGGTATCGATTTGATCTACTCCCTCGTAATCAACCCAATGGGCGTACGGGACATGCAAAACGGCGTCTTATCGGTGGTCGCTCTGGGTATGGGGGCCGTCGTTAGCCTCGATGAGGCGCTCAACCGATGGTCTAGTCACACCGCCTCCGTGGTGGTCGGTCTCGCATGTCTGATGGGTGGGGCCCTCAGCTTTGGTGGATTCGCCACCGACGATGACAGAGCCCTCTCGACTCTGATCCATCGCGTCGACGACTTGGCTCACCCGGAGGCGGTCACGCTCGTTGCCAGCGATAACCTCGCTGCCGGACTTGCCTTTGGGCAAGTCGTGGAGGGTCTCAGGCCAGATGTCGCTGTGGTGGTGCGACAGCACATCCAATATTCATCATCGATAGAGCCCGTGGCGAACCGACTACCTCGTGCGCTTCGAGGTTGGCGCCCAGGCCACGCCTTGGCTGACCTAGACGTCCTAACCAATGGATGGCCAATCCTGTGGGAGTGGTCCGGTGGGAGCGACGCTCAGCATCGTCCTCCAGATCTCGTCCCAAAGTTTCCTCTCTTCTCACGCTCGACGGCATCGCACCGGGTTTTTGAGTCAGAGCTTAATCAGTGGTCAAAACTCCATGAGCATCAAGCCGTTCGGGATCCACAATTACGGCGAATGATCGCGAATCTGAACACCGACATCGCTCAATATCGAATGGGTACCGACGATAGTGAGGGAGCTCTGAAGAGCTTTGAGAACGCCGTCAAGATGAGACCACATCACTCGAGCGTCTGGACCAACCTCGGCACAGGCCTCGCAGCGAATGGCCAAAATAAATCGGCTATCGACGCGACCATACGGGCGCTGGATCTCAATCCCAATAACAGGGTCGCTCAACTCAATCTAGGACGATTTCTGATCCTGGACCGACAATGGATTCGGGCAATAAAGGTCCTGCGTGACCTCCTCGAAGAGAGGCCCTCAGCGGACGCGTACGGTCTCCTAGGCGTCGCCCTTGGCAACGAAGGTGATCTAAAAGCCGCCCGCGACATGTTCAAGAAGGCTCTGCAAATCGACCCAGAGCAACCTGAGGCGAAGTCAGGCCTCTCTCAGTTGACGCCATAAATGGCGTCACATCCGCTCGCGTTACTTGGGTAGAAGCCGTAAAAACAAAAAAGCCCGGGCTAACGCCCAGGCTTCTTCGTGACCTGTAAGATGGTCTGACCAGCGGTTTAAACCGCAGCTGTACTACAGCTTAGAGGTCAGCTCCTTCTTCCAGTTGCTCGCTACCTTGAATCCAACCGTGTTGCTGGCAGGAATCGTGATCTTTGGACCCTGAGGATTGCGAGGGTTAACACCCTGGCGCTCCGCGCGAGCCTTGATCGTGAACGTGCCGAAACCGGGGTACGCGATGCGATTGCTGTCGTCGTTCGTCAGCAGTCCGGTCAACTCGTTGAAGGTTGTGTCGATGATCTCGCCCGTCAGCTTGCGGCTGATGTCGAGGTTCGCGTTCGTGTGAACTGCGTTGATGAAGTCTTGCTTCTTCATGATTTCTCTCCTCTTGAGTCAGTCGTTTAGTTAACGGTGCTCTTCAGCGTTGATGAAGGACGGAAACCAACGGTTGCCGAAGGACCAATCTTGATCTTAGGCCCAGTTGGGTTCTGTGGGTTAACACCCTCACGTGCAGCGCGGGTACGAACGTCCCACGTTCCGAAGCCGGGATAACCGAACTTCTTCTTGGGACCGTCAAGCTCCCCTGCGATGGTGTTGAAGGTCGTATCGATAACCATACCGATGTCAGCCTTCGTCAACTCTGGATACTTCGCCGCAACCGCGTCGATAATCTTCTTCTTACTCATTACCCCACCTCTCCTACTTTGTGTGAGTTGTAGACAAATGTCTTCTTGGGTGGGTGGAGCATAGGAGCGGTTTTTTAGGGGTGTCAATGGGGAATTTTCATTTTTCTTGATCATCAAAGACCTAGGTTTAATGCGGGTCATCGCCACTTTTGGCCCGCGAGCAAAGATTTTTTCGTGACTACATTTGATCACATATAAGCATTTATATTCGGCTGTCGGTGAGTGTGAGTCTTCGTAAGCGCCCAATTTCTATTGGAAAATGGAGCTGCGTCAAAAAATGACGCAACGCATCGTAAAAAAGAACGATCTCCAAGATGCATGAATCCGTTGGAGCCGCTTTCTGTGTCGATATTTGGCCAATTATTCGATGTTTTTTTTCCTGCTTTTTGTGTCGCCTGTGGTCAGAAACAGCTGAAAAATGGGGGCTGCGACGTGTGTGAACACCTCCTTACCCCCCGGTCAGGAGGCCACTGCATGCTCTGCGATATCTGTCTTCAGACCCAAAATTCCGTCCACAGATGCCGAAGATGCCTACTTCGGGCGCCTTTTTTTGATCGAGCGATTGGTGTGTATGAGTACGACGGACCCGCCGGAGCGGCGATTAGGAGCGCCAAATATCGCTATCAACCAGAGTCCATCGAGTGGCTGTGTAGACGTATTCAGAGCGATCTGCCCAGTGAACTTTTCGAGAACAGACCGGACGTCATCATCCCTGTTCCTCTTCACTGGAGGAGTCGAATCAAGAGACGCTTAGACGCCCCGCTCTGGTTTGGGCACACCATCTCAGCGACGCTCCAACGTCCCTTGGATCGAGGGGTAGTTTTTCGCAACCGGCAGACTTTGGTTCAAGCAGGTCTGGATGACCCCGAGCGGCGACGAAACGTACGAGGTGCGTTCACCGTGGTCCGAGAGGCGCCCAAGGACATCCTGCTCGTTGATGACGTCTTCACGACAGGCGCGACAGTCAACGCCGTATGCCAGGTGCTCAAGAGGCATGGCGCGGACCGTGTCCGAGTCGTATGCGCCGCGTATGTGGACCCAAGCGTTGGGGTTGAGATGACCTAAGACCAAGCAGCCATGACCGTCGTAGCATAGGCGCCAGGGGGAAGAGAGAATTGCGCGGTCAGCACATCGTCTTCAATTGACCATTCGACGTCAGCCGGGACTACCCGAGCTAGACGACGACTCCCCTTGCCCCACTTCGCCATCTTTGCCCAATTCTCTGGGGTGAGTGGCGATTGATCTCTGGTCTCTGCTTCGCGCTCTCCGGCGACACCTTCTGGGGCCCACATCTTTGGTCCATAAATGGGGCCCGTAGGATCCACCTCGCCACTGGCCACGCGAGGCGTGTCGATCTCTGGCGACTCGCAGGCGAATAGGCCCCCTGTCTCACGCTTCTTCAGCACGTCGCCTAAGAGCGCTTCATGTAGGAAGCCATCTTCGACTCTCTGGCCAAGCCAGCGATTGAAGAGGACGGACTGAATTACGCTCACGGCGAACCGGAGCTCATTCTTGCGTGCTCGGGAGGCCTCTAGCTGCCTCAGGCTCTGCTGAACACCGCGCGCGTCCCGACCAAAGCGTTGGGGCCCAAAATAATTGGGGAGACCGGCTGCAGTTCGCTCGAGTAGCGCCGGCATTCTTTCTGCCGCATCAGGAACAACACCAGTCCAACGGATCGTGAATCTATTGCCATGGGAATGACCCAGACGGAGTTTGTTTCCATGGCGAGATACATCCAACAGCTCTATGCGGTCATCCTCTGGAACGACAGGCTCACAAGGTAGAGACACCCATTGCGTTGTGACAGCGTAGGAGTCCTTCCGGCCAGCGACACCGATATCACGCTCATTGCATCCCGTCGCTCGAGCGAGAGCGCGGGTAAGCTGTGGAGTCGATAAGCGCCGCTTACGAACTTTGACGAACCAGTGATCCCCTTCTCCGCTTGGCGCGTACGCAGGGATCTCATCAACCATGAAGTCTTCGGGTTGATCACCTTGGCATCCCCCCAAACCAGGGAGGTCACTCGTGCTATAAGTGCAGGTGGAGGAGCCCGGTAAGAAATGACCAAAATCGAGTATCAAGAGCGCTTTTACTCCGTCGCCTCGGCGCTCTCAATCGAGCCGGACTCAGTGACCGCCTCGGTTGTCGTCCCACTATCTTGAGCGTCTCCGGCATCCTCCGATGACGGCGCTTCGACGGCAGGTTGAGCGGCTTGTTGTGGCTCAAGGACCCTCTGCGCTAAGAGCTCCGCGAGGTCGAGGACCTTGACGTCATCCTCCTTACCCTGCGCCTTAACTCCGTCATCGACCATGGTCATACAGAAGTTGCAGGCGACCGCGATGACCTTAGGTTCAGTCGTCAGGAGTTCATCGGTGCGAACATTGTTCATGCGCTCACCGATGTTCATCTCCATCCACATCTGACCACCACCAGCGCCGCAGCACAGACCGATCTGCTTATTACGCTTCGTCTCTACGCGCTCGACGTCGGGCATCGCATCCAGAATGTCTCGCTGTGGATCGTAGATCTCGTTGTACCGACCCAGATAGCAGGAGTCATGGTAGACGACCTTCTGCTTCTCTTCGGTGGCCGCCTTCGGCTGCAGCTTTCCTTCTGAGACAAGCTTGGACAGCAGCTCCGTGTGGTGAATGACTTCGTAATCCCCACCAAACTGACTGTACTCATTCTTGAGGGTGTTCATACAGTGCGGACAGTGGGTCACGATCTTCTTCACACCCGAAGAGTTGAGGGTCTCAACGTTGTCCTTCGCCAGGGTCTGAAACAGATATTCATCTCCGAGCCGACGCGCTGAATCACCAGTACACTTCTCATCGTTGCCGAGGATGGCGAAATCAACGCCGGCCTTGTCCATCAGCCTGGATACGTTCTTCGTCACCTTCTGGGCCCGGTCGTCATACGCTCCAGCGCAGCCAACCCAGTAGAGATACTCGCTCGGTTGCTCAGCGTCCCAAGACTTCACCTCAGGCATGTCTTCCGCCCAAGCGGCGCGCTCTGATGTCGCCATCCCCCAAGGGTTCGCGCGACGATCCATATTCTTGAGCGCACCCTGACCACCATGGCCAACCTCTCCCAAGCTCATCGTGAGATATCGTCTCATGTCGACGATGTCTGGGATGTGCTCGTTGCCGACAGGGCAGACCTCCATACAAGCACGGCAAGTCGTGCACGACCAAAGTACATCTGGATCGATGATCCCTCCGGGGAGCAGTAGATTCTCATCCTCTGCTAGGTTGACCTCTTCGTCCCGGACCTTAAATCGGTCTTCTAAGTGGTGCTTGATGTCCACGATGATGTCCATCGGCTTAAGAGGCTTTCCGCTCATCGAGGCAGGACAGTTATCCGTACATCGACCACACTCGGTGCAGCTCAGACCATCAAAAAGCTGCTTCCAGCTGAGGTCCTCAAGAGTCCGAGCGCCGAAATACATCTCGGCGACGGGCCCTTCATACTCAACTCTAATCTCAGCTCCTGGTTCAGGTAAGAGGTCGCCAGGGATCGTGATGGCTCCCGTGGCATCATCGAACTCGAATTTGGACTTACGGAGCTTTTTCTTTCCTGCATAGACCTTGACCGTTCCAGGATCGAACTCACCCGTGATCGTGAAAGTCGCTGGCTCGCCCTCGGTGTCAGCCACCGGGAAGGTCTCCTCCATCGTCTCGGGCTCTTCTGGCTCATCGATATCCATCTTCCGCAGGGCGCCCCTCGGTTCGAGGGACATAAAGAAGATGTTGAGCGGCGCCGCGAAGACGTGGCTGTGCTTGCTCCAAGGTACGTAGTTCGTGAACGCGAGTAAGTTCGCCAAGTGGAGCCACCAGGCCACCTTAAAGCCAATCGATAAGGTCTCTGTTTCCCATCCACCGACCATGCTTGCGAAAAGAGAGCTAAACCAGATGTGCCCGACGTCCGTCTTACCGGATAGAGCGATCTCAAAACCCATCTGAGAGACCTCAAAAACCATCAGTCCCAAGATGAAAAAGATCGTGTACATCGCGTCGCGAGTCAGAGGTAGGCGGGCCGGCTTGATGATCGTTCGATTGACGAAGGCCATCGTCAAACCAACGATACACAGAAAACGAAAGGTGTCCGCTAAGACCTGATACGCACCGCCCAGATCGTAGAGACCGCTGAACGGGAGATGGAACCGCTGCTCGAAGGCGATCACTCCAAGCTTATTCAGGCTCTGGAGGGCTCCATCTGTGACGAAGTTGATGGTGTCGACACTCAAGACCATGAACGCGCCAAAGATGAACATGTGCAGGATACCGCTATAGAGATACCCATTTCGGGGCAGCCGCTTCTGAGCAACAACGTAAATGAACACGTTCTTGATGCGGGTCGGTATATCGTCCCAACGGACCTCCGGTCGCTTACCCATCATTAGCTGAGAGAAACGCATCTTCAGCGCATAGATAAACGCGAAGCCGGCCAGGCCGAGCAATAAACCGAAGCCGATGATACTAGCCATCGATGAGATCGGATGATGCTCCATCGAATATACTCCTCGTTAGATTCACACTTTTATGTATACCGATAATCAAATAATTGCGAGCATTTCCAGGTGACCTCATCTTCAAAAGACCCCAGTGAAACGGAGCCAAGCGAACCACAGTTAAGCCCCCTACGTCGACCGATGACGTCGAGGCAGCTCTGGTTTGCTGCTGCGGGACTGTGGTTTCTGATTACGGGAGCCTGCTGGATCGCTTATCTGACTCACCTCTCTGAGCGAGCAGACAGAGCCGCGGCAGCGGCGCGTTGGAATGAGGCCGTGCGCGCTGTGAACCCGCCGGCTCAAGAAGAGGACCCGCTCGCCTCGCCTACCTCATCACCCGTGGACTCGAAGCGCCTCACCGCCGATCTTGTACAGTTCGCTGTTCCAAGATCGACCGACTCAGAGTTGAGCGCGGCCAGAGCATTTATCGGTCACCGTCTCATGAAGCTTGGGTTCACGCCGACCATTAACGCATTCGGTAGCGGGGTAAACATCATCGCTGAACTGCCCGGGACGGAGCCGGGTAATGGGGTCTTCATCATTGCAGCTCATCTAGACGCAGTCCCTCGTAGTCCTGGGGCCGATGACAACGCGACGGGCGTCGTCGGGCTTCTTGAACTCGCGCGGCTGTTCAAGATCTCTCCACCGAAGAGTGATCTTCGTTTCATCTTCTTCGACGCGGAAGAGAAAGGCCTCATCGGCAGCCGAGCATACGTTCGAAAACCCAGGAACCTTAAGGGCGTGCGTGGCGCGATCATTTTGGAGATGATCGGGTTCACCTGTAAAGAGCCGGGGTGCCAGGCATACCCTGATGGGGTCCCCGACTTTATCCGCCCTCCACTTGGAGACTTCGTGACGGTCATCGGAAACTCCGAACGTCTCGACCTCATGAAGGCGTTTGCCGTGTCTCAAAACCCTAAAGGCCCGATGGTGATCGCGCTCCCGGTCCCCCAGCAAGGACGAGGCATGTCAGACACGAGACGGAGCGATCATGCCCCGTTTTGGGATCTAGGTATTGGCGCGGTGATGGTGACCGATACCGCGAACTTTAGAAACCCGCATTATCACAAGGAGACGGACACCGTTGAGTCCTTGAACATCGACTTTCTTACAGAGGTGGTCGCCCTCACACACCGGGCCGTCAGCCATCTAGCTAACCTTCCAATGCTGGAGAAATAGACCAGGTGACGGGCTACTCCGTCGGGACCACAGGCATCTCCACATTCGACTCCATCAAGGTATAGGTCGTGTTGCCCGAGAATTGAAACTGCCACTGAACAGGACCCACGGCCTGTTGTAGCCAGTATCTGCGCGTGACCGTCCCGGAGAAATGGTCGGCGACTGAGACCTCGTGAACACCCTCTCGATAGCGACCCTCCATAGGAAGAATCACCGGCGATGGCTCCGTGATGACCTCAAGACGAACCATACCGCGTGTCTGTCGCGGCTCCTCCATTTCGGGAGTCGTCACGACCTCTGTCAAATAGACGTCTTCCTCAATACGGGTCTCAATGCTCCCGGTCCGCCAAGCATCGCCCAGGAATGTATAGGCAGGCAAATAGGTCCGCTCTGTTCTACGCACCAAGCTGTCATCTGAAGCGATCCGCTCATCGATGGTGATCCCTTTAACCTTCAGGACTGGGCCCACGCGCATATTAGACGGCTCTAAGACAAACAACTCCTCAATGGTCTGACGAATGACCTGAGTTTCATCACCGACCACAAGGTCTACATAGACTGTTGTGCGACGGAGGAACTCCCCTGATGAACCTCCCGGTGACGTGATCGACTCGGCGCCCTCGGACACCGTCGGAGGAGACTGCCAATCATCAGTCTTCTTGCGATAACGCCACTGCGCAGCCTCAAACAAAGGATAGAAGCTACGGTCATCGATGACCGTCGCGTCTGGTGCGGGCATCACCGAACCGTCAAACGGGACACGACCCACCCCCATGTCTGCGGACGAGCCGCTCGATGAATCGTCGCAACCAAGTACAGCAATAACGAAGAACGCAGCAAGAACGCCATATCGCATGTGTTCACCCCAATAGATCGCTTGACTCATCATCCCTGGAGAAGGTCATCCGAGTCCAGTTTAGGACGAGACCATTCATTGACGGGCGGCACTTCTGGTCGGTCAACTAGGTCTGTGGCGTCCTCAAGCGCTTCCCACACCCTATGTATTCGCCACTGAACACCGTCGTTTCTAAGGAGCCAAAAATGCTGTACCTGACGCACCTTCTGAGTGCCATGAACGATCCTGTCGGCCTGGTCTAGCGTGTAATCAACACCTTTGATCTCAAGCCTCAGCATCAACTCCACGTCTCTTGGAGCAGGCCCTGGCCCAACCATGTAGATCCCGAGTGGGTGGACCTTGAGGATGGTGTCGAGCTCTGCATGCCTCGCTTGCCCGTTCGCTAGAGCTTCTTGGACAAAGCGCTCTTCTTCTTCAAGAAACTCCGGCGTCGAAAAATCGCGAAGACTCTCCATATTCCCCGTCTGCCAGCCACGCCAAACATGAGCAGCGCATCGGGACACCCAGTGCTTAACCGCGTCGATATCAAACTCTTGGTAAAACGGCCCGATCTCATTGATGAGTCGTCGAAGGGTACGCCGCTCATGGATCTGCTCCTGAAATACGAAGCGAGCCATGATCCCCATGATGAGAACACCGACGGTCCAAAAGAGAAGTTGACCAGAGAACGTGTACTGTGTGGGTTCGGATTCGGACTGAGCCCACAGCTCCGACGGAGTCAAAACCCAAAGTGAGAGCAGCACATTGACCGTTCGCATCACCTTCAACTGATTCACTTTAGGTCTCCTGATTTCTCACTCTGATCTAAACGCCAGTGGTCTAGCATTCCTGAGCCTAGCTCGTCGATAAAGCGACTCGTTGAGAGGCTCTTAGATTGCCCATTGGCTTGGTCGGACCACGGATGACACAAATACAACCAGCGAGTTGCTCGCGTCACGGCGACGTAAAAGAGTCGGCGTTCCTCGTCTAGGTTTTCACCTCGATCGTCATAGGACCAAAGAGGAAACCCACCCTCATAGAGACCCACCAGAAACACTGATGCCCATTCGAGGCCTTTGGCCCTATGAACTGTGGAGAGAACCACTGAATCATCAGGCTCATCTTTCTCCTTTAGGCCCTCGGATAAGGTCAACGCATCCATGAACTGAGAGGTTGTTTCGAAGCCGGACGCCGCACGACAGAGAGACTCCAGGTCTGCTATTCGCTCCTCTGCGTCCTCCGTAAAATCACGCCTTAGCCGTGGGGCTAAGACGCGGTCGCAATAGATGGCCATTTGCCGAGACACACCATGAACTGCAGCCTGGCGGACCTCGGTGAGCAGGGTTCGAGCGCTGGCCCAATCCCCTCGAAAGCGAGCCGGCAGGTCTTCCCTAATATCTCTCTCGACCAAGGCGAGCCATGGATCGGGCTCGTTGAGTAAGATGCCCAAGATGTGGTCAGCGGCGACCGGACCCAAGCCATCAAAGGTCTCTACGACATCACGCCAGGCGTTGTGGTCCCAAGGATTTACCTGAGCACGACAGAGAGCCAGTAACGTTCTCACGTGGGGTCTGTCGAATACCCTTACGCCACTTCGCACCGTAAATGGAACGCCCTGACGCTGAAGCTCCAACTGGATCACGCGGGCTTGTGAGTGGGTGCGATACAACACCGCCTGCTCCATCAATGGCACCCCCTCCGCTCGGAGCGCCAAGACCCGATGAGCCACAAATTGGGCCACCTGCTCTGCGTCTGATGCGTCCACGAGAGTAGGCTTAGGACCAGAGCCACGAGCACTCATCAGGGTCTTCGAGTACTGAGCGCGATTGTGAGAGATGCTTCTATTTGCCAGAGCGACGATCTCTGGAGACGAACGATAATTCGTTTGCAGGTGCATTAGGGACGCGTCGGGATATCGCTCTCCGAACCCTAGAATGGCGCCGATGTCAGCACCTCTGAATCCGTAGATGGCCTGGCAATCATCTCCAACGACCGTCAGGTTCCCATGATCTCTCGCCATCGCGTCTACAATGCGAGCCTGAAGCGGACAGACGTCTTGATATTCATCGACCAGCACCGCATCGAAACTCGAGATTAGCTCCTCTCTAGGTCCATCTTGACCGAGCAAGAGATACCAATAGGTCAGCAGATCATCGTAGTCCATGACCTGCTGAGTCATTTTCGCCGAGATGTAGAGATCGATTAAGTGGTCTATCCAGGCTAGGTCCGACACTTTTAGACGCCGGGAGCTGTCCACAACCTCAGACAAATCTCGATCGGCGTTGAGGGAGAGAGAGTAACAAGAGAGGACGTCCTCCAGTTTTATATGTTCGGGTACTGGGACGTCCTGAGTGGCGCTCGAAAACAGCCTCTGGGCATCTCGAGGTCCCACGATAGAGAAATCAGATTCATAGCCAAAGAAGTGAGCGTACGAACGAAGTAATCTCGCGCCGATCGCGTGAAAGGTCCCTGCCCAAACTGCGTGACCGGGGTCACCGAGGTGAGCGATGACTCTCTCTGTCATCTCTCTCGCCGCCCTCTGCGTGAAAGTGAGCAAGAGGATTCTGTCTGGCGAGATACCGGACTCCACAAGGTGACTTACTCGATGAGTCAGCGTTCGAGTCTTACCTGTGCCTGCACCAGCGACGATGAGAATTGGAGCGCGCGGCGCAGCTACGACAGCCCGCTGTTCGTGATCAAGCTCTGAAGTCGTAGACCTCACGTGATCGTCAGCGGCCCGAAGTGAGGGGTTGGCTTAGGCGGCTTAGGCCGCGCTACAGGCATCTCTTCGCGAGCCTTAAGCTCCTCGGGTAGCCCACGCTCGATCGGAGAGATCAACGCTTCAATAGAGTCAACGTAGTCACGATACGCAGAGGTATTGGAATCGACGTCTCGCCGATCCGCAGCAGCCGACTGCGCCCACAGTAATGCGCAAACCGCCTGATCAAGGTGGGCTTGTTCATCAAGGTTTAGGTGCTTACGCACTCGGACCAACTGATTCACTCTGCCGGCATACTGATGGAGCGTAGGCGCCCGACTGGACAGAAGCTCATCCACCGGTCTGCGACTATTTGATGGACCCGGCCAACATGCCTGGTTCGTCTTGTTCGCGTCGAGGAATTGGCCTGGTGTCGACCAGTTCAGGGGTGATTGATGAGACACTAACTTCACCAGTCGGGTGAGAAAGTCGACAACCTCAAACCAGCCATTGATGCGTGCACCAAGATCTATACAGCCAAGAAGAAGAGGAGGCCGAGACACACGGCGAATCACTGTCTGTGCCTCTTGCTCACGGCTCCGTAAAAAGTCGTGAGCGTGCTGATCGAGTGCCGCCATGGCCTGTGCGGGACTGTAGGTGTTCGGCTCTCTACCTTGAGTTCCCGCTCCCCAAGAGGTTGAATCAACTTCATCCAGGCTACGATAGGCGTCAAGGTACCCACCTGGGCTCGATGGCCGCCACCGATGAAAGTTTCGCTGCTCAGCGAAGATTGAAAGCTCACCGGCTGGATGATGAATCGGCGCATAGGGACCGCTCTGAAGCGGCGCGCTCGCTCCGTCGAAAGCAGACTGATCTACGATGGCATAGCGGACGTCGGTGCCGGCGAGGATGTCATTCATCGACGGCGTATACCCGGAATGAGTGAGCAGCATCCCCGCTGGATCTTGGCCAAGCGTCTCTTTCATCACCTCGATGGATCTAAGTAACTGTGACTTGACCACTCCGGGATCGGCGAGATGTGCGGTCAACGCGACATCGGTGAAGGGGCCTGTGAGCGGCTCGATCCGACCAGATTGGCTTAGTCGTCGATACTCCATCAAGATGTCGCCGTCGACGAGATCGAAGAGTCTGCGGGCAGCTTGGGCTTCTTGCAGATCTCGGGATGTGATGTCACGAATTAAGGGCTCTGCCTCATTCTCAAGCTGCTCTGAAAGTGAAAGTAAGCGTTGATCGATCAAGCGACCTACGGTGTCCCTTAACTCTTGAGTCTGGAGAGCCGCGAGTAACTGCGGCGGGCATTCTAAGCAGAATCGAAGCTCAGACCCTTGGTCATCGAGTTCCCGAAGAAAACTGATCAGAGGCAGGCAGACGTCCACAACGTGAACCGCTAAACGATCAAGATACTTAGGTGAAGAGGGAGAGCCTACTCCCGCCAGCCCATGACCAAAGATGCAGTTGAATTCAGCCAGCATCACAGGTCGCCGCCCAGAAGACCGACATAGACATTCTCCGCGGACGCCGCATAAACGTAGCGGTTTAAGTCTCCACCAACCCGAGCGAAATCGAAGGTGTTCGTTTCGGTGACGCGGCCAGCATTCGACCAATCCAAGGTTGTGCTTCGAGTCGATCCATCACCCTGCGATACACCTGGCCTGAGGATCGGGACAGCCCGTACAATATGAGAGAAACTCTGCCCATCGCGATAACCAATTGCCGCAGAGACCTGACGAACACCGCGGTCGACCGCGATCCTCTGTTGGCCAAACCAAACACCGACCTCGACGTCCATGGTTCTCGTGGACTTACCCTCAAGGTACAATCGAAGTACGAGTTCTACTTGTGCGTCAGACGCCAAATTTGCGCGAGCTCGAGCGAGGCCGCCAGATGAGAGAGACCACCACGCAACGAAAGTCTCCTGCGCTGAAATAAGAACAAGGCTGTCTGCCCTCTCTGGGTCTTCGCCCACGTCGTCAACAGACTCTATCTTTTCCATCTCACGTAGATACGCGTCGACCGTCTTCAATCGCTCAGCCTTACTGTCCAAAGGATTCGACATGCCCGGGTCCACCAAAAGCTCTGACCGGTGAGCTGTAATCAGGAAACCGAGCGACGTCAACAGAGATGAGAGGGGAATCCTAGAGAACAGGCTCAGTCTCGGTGATAGGGGTGGCCATTCAGCAATGAACCAGCTCGATACAGTTGCTCAAGAACCACCAGTCTGGCCAGCTCATGAGGCAGGGTCATCTTGCCCAAAGACCAAACGCGGTGCGCCGACGACCTGAGCTCCGGATCGAGGCCGTCAGGGCCCCCTAGAATGAACGCAACCTGAGAAACCGAGCGGTTTCTTTGGTTGTCGATCCAGCCCGCTAATTCAGGGCTGCTCCACTCCCGTCCTCGCTCGTCCAACGCGACGACCACTGCTCCCTTGGGAATCTGCGCCTTAATTAACTTTGCTTCTTCAGCTTTCCACTGAGCGTGAGTGCCGCGGGTACGGCGTACATCCTTAACCTCAACATGCTTAACGGTGAAGGCTCGTGAAAGTCGGTCGAGGAAACGCGTGCACCCAAGTCGGGCGTAGTCAGCCTTTAGACGGCCGACAGCGATGATACAGATCTTCAAGAAAGCTACTGGGCCGCAGGTGTACTAGAGGTCCACTCTATCCTTGGTGCGTCCTGCCATAGACCTTCAAGGTCGTAGAAATCGCGCTCATCTTCTTTGAAGATGTGTACGACGACATCCCCAAAGTCTATCAACGCCCAACGGCCCTTCTCTACGCCCTCTAGACCGAGGTGACGGACGCCATGATCGGTACGGAGCGACCTCCGGGCATGCTCGGCAAGAGCTTGCACCTGTCGCTCACTTCGACCACTGCACAGAACAAAACATGACGTGTAACCGACGAGGTCTTCCACATCGAGAATGATGATTTCGCGCGCCTGCTTATCGTCGAGGGCGTCCGCGATCACCAATGCGAGGTCTTTAGGATCCATTCAATTCCTTATTTGCCCATTACCCCGAATGACGAACTTTCGCGTCGTCAAGTCGGTCACACCCATCGGGCCATAGGCGTGTAACTTGGAGGTACTGATTCCGATCTCGGCGCCCAAACCCATTTGGCCACCATCTGAAAAACGAGTCGACGCGTTCGCCATAACCACCGAGCTTTGGATTTGATCCAAGAAACGCTGCACAGTGACTGAATTCTCCGAAATGATCGACTCGGTGTGATCAGACCCGAATTCTTCTATATGTGCAATGGCTCCGTCGACCCCGTGTACGACCTTGATAGACAGAACCAAGTCTAAGTACTCAGCGTGATAGTCCAAATCCGTCGCTTCTAAGACGTCGATAATGCCCCGAGTATCACTACAGCCTCGGAGCTCTACGCCGGCATCTGCATATCGACGCGCCACGTCTGGTAGGAACGTGTTCGCGACTTCGGCGTCTACAAGCAGGGTCTCCATAGCATTACAGACACCAGGGCGCTGAACCTTCGCGTTTATACAGATATCAAGTGCCTTGGACAGGTCTGCTTCCCCGTCGATATAGATATGGCACACACCTTTGTAATGCTTAATCACTGGGACTCTAGAGTTCTCGACAACAAAACGAATCAAGGATTCACCACCCCTCGGGATGATGACATCAATGAACTCATCAGCCTTCAGCATCTCCATAATCCAGCCACGATCTGTAGACGGTAAGCTCATCAAAGCATCCGCTGGGAGCCCCTGCTGCTCAATCGCCTCCCGGAGAACCTTGAGAATCACGCTATTGCTATGCTGTGCCTCACTGCCACCGCGCAAGAAGACGACGTTTCCGCTCTTAAGACATAAGCCTGCCGCATCAGCCGTCACGTTTGGTCGCGCTTCATAGATGATCCCAATGACACCTAAGGGAATTCGAACCTGTGAGATCTCAAGGCCATTGGGTCGCGTCCACTCGGCGACGACCTGACCAAGAGGGTCATCCATCTCGGCGACCTCCCTCAAACCTTGCGCCATGCCCCCAACTCGATCGCTCGTCAAACGAAGTCGGTCACGCATCGCGCCGGTGATTCCGCGGTCATCCGCCGAGTCTAAGTCCCGCTGGTTCTCTTGTAGAATCGTGTCGAGGTGTCGCTCCAGAGCAGCCGCCATTCCCAAGAGAGCTTCTCTTCTCTGATCGCCGGAGGTCTGTAATAGCTGTCTGGCCGCTCGTCTCGCTCGACGACCGAGCTCCCTCATCTCATTGACTTCAGCCATTACTAATCAGCCTGATTTGATTGGATCTTGATGACGGACTACCAAAGCGCTCATGCTGACGCAATATTCGAAGTGAGGAAAACTGAAAGGAGCTGTCCTGTGGCAAGCAGAGATTTCGACGTAGTGCTCTATGGTGCGTCCGGGTTCACGGGCAAACAGACCGTGTCATATTTTCGAGATCATGCTCCCGCTGGTTTGCGATGGGCCATCGCGGGCCGTAACGAAGATAAGCTCAGGAAGGTCGCCCAGGACCTCGTGCCCGAGGTCCCCGTGCTGGTCGCGGATGGGGATGATGAACCCGCATTAGACCATCTATGCCGCAGCGCTCGAGTCGTACTGACGACGGCGGGCCCATTCTCAGTCTACGGGAGAAAGTTGGTAGACGCCTGCGTCAAGAACGACAGCCACTATGTCGATATCACCGGTGAAACCCCATTCGCTGCCGACCTCATCAGCGCTCATCATGAGACCGCAAAGAGTCAAGGCACGAGGATCATCCCATTTGCCGGCTTCGACTCCATTCCATCAGATCTCTCAGCCTTCATCTGCGCGCGGGAGCTCTCATCAAGAGGGACCACAGCACGCCGTGTATCGACATCATTCAAAGCCAAGGGTGGACTGAACGGCGGCACCGTCGCGACTGCCCTTGAAATGTCCATGAGCGGTCGCATGGGCGAGCTGAGAGACGTCCTCCTACTAAACCCAGAGGATCAACGCTCCGATACCGAGCGAGAAGACAGCTCAGACCTGCTGTGGCCAAAACGCGATCCTGTTCGACAGACTTGGCTTGCACCCTTTGTAATGGGACCAATTAACTCGAGGGTCGTCCGTCGCAGTAACGCACTCTTTAATGAGTTAGGAGCCGGCTATGGACCAAGTTTTAGCTATGAAGAGAGCTATGAAGCGGGTGGCCGAGTCAGCGCGAGCTTCGTATCAATCGGCATGGCCATCTTCGACCTACTCCTGAAATTCCGGCTGGGTCGCGGTCTCGTAAAGGCCCTCGCTCCATCACCAGGACAGGGCCCATCGGAGCAGACAATGGACAACGGCTTCTTCCGATGTCGGTCCGTCGCCCATGGAGATGACGGCTCGGTCATTATGGTGACCATCTCCGCCAATGGAGACCCAGGCAATCGAGTAACGGTGAACGCTCTGTGTGAATCGGCGCTCGCGCTTGCTGTCGATGAGGACAAATTACCAGGCGGCGATAACTACGGAGGTGTCCTGACCCCGATGACAGGGATTGGGGACGCGCTCATCCATCGCCTCAAGGCGACGGGCTGGTCAATCGTGGTTGAAGATATATAGGTGAGCGTTCCGCCCAGCACCTAAGGGAAGTCGCTACTTCTTCTTGCAGCTTCGGCGAGCCGCGCGCAGCTTTCTTTTAGCTTCCTTGAGGCGGTTAGACGTCGCGTAGTCTTTTACGACCGTCTCCAAGAACAAGATCGATCTCTCACATTGCCCGAGCGCAGAAAAATTGTCCGCCATCAGGACAAAGGCGTCATCAATCTTGTCACCCTTCTTATATTTCTGGGTGATGATCTTAAGGGTGCGCAGCGAGGCCGGGTGATCCTTGGCGTTGAGCTGACAATCAGCAGCTAATGCCAGACCGTTGTCCGTATACGCGTACTTCGGAAACCGCTCGTACAAGGTCATAAAGGCTCGAACAGCCTCATCGCATTCATTGGCCTTCCAACGTTCATGACCATACTCGTAGAGCTTCGCCTTATCACTCGGGAGCTGCGGTCCTGCCGCCGGCGCGTCGATGGCTGGCGTCGCTTGCGGTTGAGTGAGGGTAGCTTTGTGCTGGAACGTCGCCAGCTCACCTCGAAGCAACGCGATCTCCCGTTGAAGATCATCCATCACAAGACCCGAGTCCGCGCTGTTCGTGCGCAGCTTTTCGATGGCCTCGGTCAAGCTTGTCTCAAGCTTCGCGAGGCGAGCATCAAGGTCTGTGGATGTCTTCTTGAGGTGATCTCGGATGGTCCGCTGGTCCTCGGTCAGCTGTTCAACCTGACCTTGCACAGCGGCGATGTCTGTCTGCATCTCTTTGCCCCGCCAATAGGTGACACAGCCTGCGAGTTGCAGGCTGGTCAAAACAAGGCAGACACGAAAGAGATGCATCTTGGCAGACTAGCTCTTACTGACCCGTGAACTCAGTACGGCGGTTCTTCTTCCAAGCCCGCTCGTTGCTACCATCGGCAGCAGGACGCTCTTTACCGTAGCTTCGGGTCGTCATCCGGTCCGCCGGGACACCCTTACGCTCGAGGTACTTCTTGGCCGAATCTGCGCGTCGCTCACCGAGCATCATGTTGTACTCTTCAGTACCACGCTCGTCACAGT